>NZ_PTFE01000037.1:0-72397 GCF_002936975.1 Bradyrhizobium sp. AC87j1 | reverse complement strand
CGTCTGGAAATAAGCCATGAGGCGTCTTCGCCGTATCAAGATTCTCGCGACCCTGGGACCGGCCTCTTCAGACCTCGCGATGATCCGCCGCCTGTTCGAGGCCGGCGCCGACCTGTTTCGCATCAACATGAGCCACACCCCGCATGACAAGATGCGGGAGCTGGTGGCGACGATCCGCAACGTCGAGAGCAGCTATGGCCGGCCGATCGGCATCCTGGTCGACCTGCAGGGCCCGAAGCTCAGGCTCGGCTCCTTCGCCGAAGGCTCGGTGCAGCTGCAGAACGGCCAGACCTTCACGCTGGATTCCGACAAGGCCCCCGGCGACACAACGCGCGTCCACCTGCCGCATCCGGAGATCCTGGCGGCGCTGCGACCCGGCCACGCGCTGCTGCTCGACGACGGCAAGGTGCGCCTGATCGCGGAGGAGACCTCGAAAGAGCACGCGGTGACGCGGGTCGTGGTCGGCGGCAAGATGAGCGACCGCAAGGGCGTCAGCCTGCCCGACACCGACCTGCCGGTCTCCGCCATGACCTCGAAGGACCGCGCCGACCTCGAGGCGGCGCTCGTCACCGGCATCGACTGGATCGCGCTGTCCTTCGTGCAGCGCGCCGACGACGTGATCGAAGCCAAGAAGATGATCCGCGGCCGCGCCGCGGTCATGGCCAAGATCGAGAAGCCGCAGGCGATCGACCGTCTCGCCGACATCATCGAGGCCTCCGACGCGCTGATGGTGGCGCGCGGCGACCTCGGCGTCGAACTGCCGCTCGAGCGCGTGCCGAGCCTGCAGAAGCAGATGACGCGGATGGCGCGCCGCGCCGGCAAGCCGGTGGTGATCGCAACGCAGATGCTGGAATCGATGATCCAGTCGCCGGTGCCGACCCGCGCCGAAGTCTCCGACGTCGCCACCGCCGTCTATGAGGGCGCCGACGCCATCATGCTGTCGGCGGAATCGGCGGCCGGCAAATTCCCGGTCGAGGCGGTCTCGACCATGAACCGCATCGGCGAGGAGGTCGAGCGCGACCCGATTTATCGTTCCGTGCTCACCGCGCAGCGCCCTGCGCCGGAATCCACTGCGGGCGATGCCATTGCCGACGCCGCGCGGCAGATCGCCGAGACGCTCGACCTGCCCGCCTTGATCTGCTGGACCTCATCGGGCTCGACCGCAGTGCGGGTGGCGCGCGAGCGGCCGAAGCCGCCGATCGTGGCGATCACGCCGAACATAACCGCCGGCCGACGGCTCGCGGTGGTCTGGGGCGTGCATTGCGTGGTGGCGGAAGACGCGCGTGACCAGGACGACATGGTCGGCCGCGCCGGCCAGATCGCGTTCCGGGACGGTTTCGTCCGCGCCGGCCAGCGCGTGATCATCGTCGCCGGCGTGCCGCTCGGCATCCCCGGCACCACCAACATGGTGCGCATCGCCTCGGTTGGCCCCGAGGGCGACGCGATCATGTAGGCCCGCCAGGGGACGCCAAACAAAAAGTCGAAAAACAACCCCATGCAAAGTAGCCGGAGGGCCCGGCGAGCCTGCTGTGGTTTTGCGAAAAGACTCGCTCAGTCAACCACCTGAGCGCCGTCAGGCCGGCCGCTTCGTGCACAGGGCGATTTTACGCCCCAACGAGCGCCTTCGCGGTCGGCAGCAGCGTTTGCTGCACCACCAGACCCCGGGCGCGGGCGTCCATGACGCCGACAGCACGCAGCGCCAGCAGCGTCACGGTCTGCACCGCATCGCGCATCTTGACGGGATCGTCGAGATTGTCAGGCGCAAGCGGCCCGACCAGGGCCTCATGCAGCGCGCCGAGCAAGGCGGTGGCGGCGAGTGCGGTGTCCTGCGCCGGCAGGTGACCGGCACGCACGGCGGCGTCGATCCGGGCGGCCATCTCGCCGGCAATCTCCCGCCGGCTGGCAAGGCGGGAGGCGCTGACATCGACATCAACAGGTTCGGCCAGAATGCCCCAGGCCAGCCGCCGCTGCGACAGGGTATGGACCGCTACGGTGGTGACGGCGGCCGCCAGCGCCGAGGATGGCCCCGGCGCGGCATCGGCCGCCCGGCGGATCGCCGCGAGCTCATCGCGGGAGACCTCGGCAATGAGCTCGGAGATCAGCTCGGCCTTTGAGGGGAAGTAGCGGTAGACCGTACCGGCCGCGACATTGGCCCGGACCGCGACGGGCGCGATCTGCACCGCCGCCATCCCGCCTTCCGCTGCAGTCTCCCGTGCCGCCGTCAAGATCGCACTGCGCCGCGCCGCAAGGCGCTTCACCACTTGATGCGTCCGCCGATAAACCATGGCGCGCTTCCTGTCCCACACGCCTGCCGCACGCCCTGCGGCTAAACGCTTCGTCACGCAAAAGATGCAAATCGCCCCGCAAGGACTGAACAACTATTCAGGCGGGATGACAAGATGCAAATGCGTGGGAGCGCCACCGGAGAGGCCGCGCCGCAAACGTCTAAAAGTACTGCGCGCTGGTTGTAAGACCGATAACTACACTTCTTACCACGATCTTAAAGGCGGTCCGTGACTGTACGGTGGTAATGCAATTGCATCTCGGCGCACCATGCTCGACACGGACACCCGGACCGCCTGGCAGCTCTTCCACCTCAACTGGTTTCCGATTCTCGGGATGGCCACCCTGCTGGCGCTCGGCCTCCCCTCGACCGGACTGAGTCTCGAGCCGGTCGCCTACGGTGTGACCCTGGCGATCGCCGCGGCGCTACTCGCGGCCGCCTATGGCCACCGGCTCGTCAAAGGCGAGCTTGCCGATCCGAAGCTGGTGTTTTCGCTCGGCACCATCGGACAGGTCATTCTCACCTGCGCCATTGCCGGACCGCTGAGTTACGTCGCAAGCAAGCTGAACTGGCCGCTCGAGGACCAGTTGCTGCTGGCGATCGACCGCGCGTTGGGCCTCAATCCGGAGCCGATCGCGCGCTACGTCAACGATCATCCCTGGCTCGCGGCCTACCTCGCGCACAGCTACGGACTGATCAAGTTTCCGCTGCTCGGCATTCCCGTCGTACTGGCGCTGACGGCGCGGTATGTGCGGCTGCAATTGTTCATGCTCGCGATGAGCCTCGCAGTCGCAGTCACCATCACGATCTCCGCCGTGGTGCCGGCGATCGGCACCTATTACGCGCTGCAATTACCGGCCGCGCATCTCCCCGAGATCAACACTGCGGTCTATGCCGGACAGCTGCGCGACATGATCGCGCTTCGGACGGCAGCCTGCATGAGCTCCGGCTGCTCTCTCTATCCGGCATCGTCTCGTTTCCGAGCTTTCACGCGGCGTCGGCCGTGCTCTATATGTGGGCGCTGTGGCCGGTGCGTGGCATCGGCGGCATCGTAGCCGTGCTCAGTCTGTTGATGATCGCGGCGACGCCGGTGATCGGCGCACATTTTATCATCGACGTCGCTGCCGGTGCCGCGCTCGCCGCAGCCTCGATCTGGGCCGCGAAATTCTGTCTCGACCGGAGCCGCGGCGTGTGGGTCCGCAGCGCCGGCTTCGTTACGGGCCTTGCCGGCCTGGCCCAAAAGAAAAGAGCCCCGTCAGCGACGAGGCTCTCAGAATTGTCAGGTCGGACGGCCTTACTTGAGGCTGCTCGAGATCGAGGTGAACTTGGCGTTCAGCGTGGTGCCGAGATTGTTGACGACGGTGATGATGGCCAGCGCGATGCCGGCAGCGATCAGGCCGTATTCAATGGCGGTGGCGCCGGATTCATCCTTCAGGAAACGCGCAACGAGGTTCTTCATAGAGTGCTCCAAATGAGTACACGAGGCTACAACTGATCTGGTCTTTTCGGCTTCCCAGCGCCGCCCGACCATGGAACCAAACGTAGAGGCAAAGAATTGCGCCGCAGTTAATTCGTCTGCGTAAACACCGAGCGGTTTGCGTGTATTCGCCGATGGTAAATTGGAATCTAAAACAATCCGTTAAATTTGTCGGGACATGAAACCGGCGTAGCCTGCCGGTTTACCCGAAGTTATGACCGCCCGTGATCCAATGCCGCCCGCTCGGACTGGCGCGCGATGAGATGAATCCGTCATCGCGCTTCAGGTGATTGCTTGAGCATGATTGTCTCGGAAACCGCACACTTTGCGCCAACGCGGCCCGCCGGGTCCGGATCATGCCCGACCGACAAGAACAACAGGACGACGAGGCGGCATGTCACTTTCCTTTGCCAACAGCATCGCGGCGCAGAGCCGCGCGAGGGCCCTAGTGCCGCTCTGCGTCGGCGCCGGCGTCTATCTGTTCTTCCTCTACCTGGGCGACACCCGGCTGCAGGACTCCGACTCGTTCTGGCAGGTCAAGATCGGGCAATGGATCCTCGATCACCGCGCCATGCCCACCACCGACTTCTATTCGTTCACGCGAACGGGCGCGCCATGGATCTCGACGTCGTGGCTGTCGCAGGTGCTGTTCGCCTATTCCCACGCGCAATGGGACTGGGCAGGTCCCGTCATCCTCACCGCGGTCGCGGTCGCGGTCACGGTCGCGATCTTCGTCTATCTGCTAGACGCTCAGATCGAGGCACCACGCGCAGTGCTGTTCGCGATGCTGGCCCTGCTGCTGTCGGCCCATC
Source organism: Bradyrhizobium sp. AC87j1 (assembly GCF_002936975.1). Classification (NCBI taxonomy): domain Bacteria; kingdom Pseudomonadati; phylum Pseudomonadota; class Alphaproteobacteria; order Hyphomicrobiales; family Nitrobacteraceae; genus Bradyrhizobium; species Bradyrhizobium sp. AC87j1. Next base: position 67,824 of record NZ_PTFE01000037.1, on the reverse strand, counting down.
ACGTGCTGGCGCGGCCGCATATCCTGGCGCTGCCCGTCATGGTGGCGTGGGTCGGCCTGCTGATGGCAGCTGCCGACCGCAAGAGCGCGCCATCCTGGTATTGGCTGCCGCTGATGGCGCTCTGGGCGAATTTGCATGGCGGCTTCGTGCTGGGCCTCTTGCTGATCGGCCCGATCGCGCTCGAGGCTGTCGAGCACGCCGAGAAGGGACGACGGTTCCAGCTGTTCATGCGCTGGGTGTTGTTCGGAATCGGTGCTCTGATCGCGAGCTGCTGCACGCCGTATGGCTGGCGGACGCTGCTGGGCGCGACCAATATTCTCGGCCTCGGCGAACTGCTGTCGCTGATCTTCGAATGGATGCCCGCGAACTTCTCCACGTTCACCCCATTCGAAGGCGCCCTGCTCGGCCTGATCGCATTCGGCTATTATCGCGGCCTGGTACTGTCGGCGCCCCGGATCTTCCTAATCCTGTTCCTGACCTGGAGCGCGTTGACCCATGTCAGGAGCATCGAGGCATTTGCGTTCGTGGTGCCGCTCGTGCTGGCAAAGCCGCTCGGCGAGATGTTCCCGCGCCCGGCGCCTGACGCCGCCGGTCCCGGGCGCTGGCCCGCCCGCTATGTCACCGCGCTTGGCGCGCTGATGATCGTGGCGGCGAGCTGGACCTCGACGTCGCTCTACATGGAGCACCACCGCTTCACCTTCACGACGACGCACACGCCGGTTGCGGCCGTCGACGTGCTCGAGCAACGCAAGATGCAGCGCATCTTCAATGCTTATCAGTTCGGCGGCTATCTGATCTCGCGCGATATTCCGGTCTTCGTTGACGGCCGTGCCGAGCTCTATGGCGAGAAATTCGTCATGGACTTCTTCAAGGCGACGGAGGGCAAGAAGCCCGAGCTGCTGCCGCGCCTGCTCGACGAGTACAAGATCGACGCGACGCTCCTGGTTGCCGATGCGCCGGGCCCACAGATCCTCGACCAGCTCAAGGGCTGGAAGCGGATCTATGCGGACGACATCGCGGTGATCCATGTGCGCGACCATGCGGACAGCGCGACCGCGACGCCTTCGAAGTGAGAACCTCCTTGAGGGCGCGTACTCGTAACCGTGAGATGTCCCTCCAAAGGCGACGTGGACGCGACCTGGCACACCACACTCAAACCCCGGCGATCCCGCGACATGTCTTCTTTTGACAGGCCGACTTTGACAATCCCGGATCGGCTCGACTCGGAGCGGTCCGTGGCGATCGCCGTTCTTGCGGTGCTGGCGGCGGTCTCCTTTCTTCCGGTGCTGCTGACCCCCATTCCCGCGATGGTGGATTATCCCAATCACCTTGCCCGCATGTACATCCTGAGCCGGAACGGCACCCCCGACGCCAATCCGTATTACGAGGTGGCCTGGGCCTTCTATCCTAACCTTGGAATGGATCTGCTGGTGCCGCAGCTGGCGCGGCTGATGAGCGTCGAGCACGCCACACGGCTGTTTCTGCTGCTGAGCCAATTGCTGATCGTCGGGGGCGCGCTGCTGCTGGAATGGGCGCGGAAGGGACGGGTTCATCTTGCCGGCTTCGCTGCGCTCGCTTTCCTCTACTGTCTGCCGTTCAGCTGGGGCTTCGTGAATTTCGAGTTTGGCCTCGGCCTCGCCCTCTGGGGCATCGCAATCTACCTGATGCTGGCCGAAGGCCCATGGCCGCTGCGTTTCGTCGCCAACGTGCTGTTCGTCGCTGCGCTGTATGCGGCGCATTTCTTCTCCCTCGGTATCTACGGCGCGACGCTTGGCCTCTACGAGCTCTCGCGCATTCGTCAGCAGCGAACATCGTACCGGGTGGCGACCGCGCGGCTCGGCGCGCTGGCCCTGCCGGCGCTCGTATTGTTTGGGGTCATGCAAATGACTGCGGGCTCGATCGGAAGCGAGGGGACGAGCTGGTTCTTCGGATTCAAGCCGATCTGGCCGCTGCGCATCCTGAACGGCTACAGCCTGACGGCATCGGCAGTGACCGGGCTGGCGCTGATGATCTCGTTGCTTTTCGCCGCAAGGCGCGGCGTCCTCAAGCTCGAACCGGCCGGCCTCTGGCTCGCGATCGGCTTTGGACTGCTCTACCTGGTCATTCCCTCCAAGCTGTTCGGAACCTCGTTCGTCGACCTTCGCGTGATTCCCGCTGCAGCTCTGATCCTGCCGGCCTTCTGCTCGCTGTCGCTGCCGAGCCGGGCCTGGAGAACGGCTGCGCTCGCTGCGATCAGTGGCATCACACTGATCAATCTCGCGGTCGTTTTCGCGGTGTGGCTGCCTTACCGCGCCGACTATGCGGCGATCATCGCCTCGTTCCAGAAGATCGAGCGCGGCTCACGCGTTCTCGTTGGAAGCACGGGCGACAGTCGTGATCCGCCCTTCGCCGACCTCACCTCGTACCCGATGTACTATGCGCCGACGCTGGCCGTGCATTATGCCAACGCGTTCGTACCCAATCTCTTCACGGAAGCGGGCAAGCAGCCCGTGCGGCCACGCGAGGGCGTGCGCCGCCTTGCCATTCCCTACGGAGGACCGGTGCCGTCGGAGCTGCTCACCGCGATTGCGACAAGCCAGCCGCCGGCGGACGTTCCGCCGTTCATCCGCACCTGGTACCGGGACTACGACTATCTCTATGTGCTCGGACCGCCGGCCGCGAACCCGCTGCCGGAACTGCTGGAGGTGCTGGACACCTCGGAGCGATTTGTCCTCTACAAGATCCGCCACAGGTCCTAGACCGAAGCCGCGGCTGCGCAAGCATGGTTAATCGGGCATCGCCATTCCGTTCCGCCTCCGCCCTCAATCGCCCGAGGGCCTAGATCCTTAACAGTTGCGGCAAGGCGACCTTAACCACCGCCGAACTAGACTCCCGCCCCTGCAACCCAGCCGGAATCTCTCGCATGGCGGCCAATTCCAGATCGATCCGCTACAGCCTCGTCATCCCCGTGTTCAACGAGGAAGCCGTGCTGCCGGTCCTGCTGCGCCGGCTCGACCTCGTCTTGTCCCGGCTCGACGGTCCGGCTGAAGCGATCTTCGTCGACGACGGCAGCAGCGATTCCAGCTCGATCGTGCTCCAGGCGCTCGCCAAGCGCGATCCGCGCTTGCGCTATATCGGCCTGTCGCGAAACTTCGGCCATCAGGTCGCCATCACCGCCGGCATGGACGCCGCGGAAGGTGACGCGATCATCGTGATGGATGCCGATTTGCAGGATCCGCCCGAAGTGATCGAGCAATTGATCGCAAAATGGCAGGAAGGCAACGACGTCGTCCACGCCCGCCGCCTGTCACGCGAAGGCGAAAGCCGGTTCAAGCGTGCGACCGCTCATCTGTTCTACCGGCTCCTCGGCAGGATGTCCTCGGTCGGCATCCCCGCCGATGTCGGCGACTTCCGCCTGATCGATCGCAAGGTGCTCGACGCACTCAGGCAGATGCCGGAGCAGGATCGCTTCGTACGCGGCATGATCGCCTGGCTCGGTTTCCGGCAGGCCGAGGTCGCCTTCCACCGTCTCGAGCGCGCTGCGGGCGAAACCAAATACCCGCTGTTCAAGATGGTGCGGCTCGCGGTGAACGCCGCGCTCGGCTTTTCCGATCTGCCCTTGCGGCTTGCAATCTGGTGCGGATTGACGGTTTCGGGACTGGCCCTGCTCTACGGCGGCTGGGTGATCCTGCTGTGGCTCAGCAAGGACAGCCATCTCGTGACCGGCTGGTCGTCGACGATCGTCGTCGTGTCCCTGCTGTGCGGAATCAACATGCTGATGACCGGTATCGTGGGGCTGTATGTCGGCCGAATCCATGCCGAGGTGAAACGCCGTCCGCTCTATGTGGTGCAGACGCGCGCCGGCTTCGATCGCAACGAGGCGGCGGCAGCACCTGCAATCCACGCAGTCAACGAGTGATCCGGCGCATGAGCGAGCTCTTCGACGGCTATCACGCCAACTACCGTGACGTTGTCCAATCCTCGATCGACTTCTCCGGCTTGCCGCATGATTTCTTCATGCGCGCGAAGGCCGATCTGCTGCGCGATCTGATCGCGCAGCGGCTGAACACCGAGAGGCCCGACATGCTGGACGTCGGCTGCGGCGTGGGCAGCCTTCATCCCCTGCTGCACGGCATGGTCGGCTGCTTGAGCGGTATCGACGTTTCGTCGGCCAGCCTGGCGCAGGCCCGCGCGGCCAATAGCGAGGTCGACTACCGCGAGTTTGACGGCCGCACGTTTCCCTTCGAGGACGCCAGCTTCGATCTCGTCACGGCCATCTGCGTGATGCACCACATCGTGCCGGCCGAATGGACGCATTTCATCACCGAGATGCGGCGGGTGGTGCGCCCCGGGGGGCTCGTCTGCGTGATCGAGCACAATCCCTACAACCCGCTGACACGCCTTGCCGTTGCGCGCTGTGAGTTCGACCGGGACGCCGTCCTGCTCAGTGCCGGCAAAGTCCGAAGGCTGATGGCCGCGGGCGGCTTGCGCGAGATCGGCGCGCGCCATTTCCTGCTGCTCCCCTGGGACACCAAACCGGCGCGTCGCCTCGAAGATGCCCTGAGCGGCGTGTCGCTCGGCGGCCAATACGCGGCCTTCGGTACCGTCTGACTTATCTTTGCGGCATATCCCGCCGCTTGTGCACGACCGCCACGTCGTCGCTGTAGACGCGTTGCCACTGCGGCAGCCGGTCGAGCATCGCGACCGCCGGTGTCCGCGGCGCGAGCAGCGTCGCGCCGATGTCGTATTCGTCGAGCAGCTTGAGAAAATCTGCGAGGTCGACCAGCGCCAGGGCGCGATTGTAGCGGTCGATGAACGGCCCGCCATACAGTTCGCCGCGACCATCGATGAAGGTGGGAATGCCGGCAAAGATCAAATAGCCGCCGAAGGAATAATCGTTGAGCACGCGCCCTGCCTTGGCGAGGTCGGCTTGCGCGACGGCAGCCTGGGGGGTGATGACGGGAGCTGGCCGTATGTCGCGCGCCAGCGCCGCCCCGCTCATCGCGATCAAGACGCCGAACGCGGCCAGATTCAGGCCGCGCGACGCGCCCTCCGCATCGTCCGTGATCCGCCCGCCGAACTTCCGACCCAAGGGGGCCGCCAAATAGAGCGGCGCCAGCATGGCCAGCAGATCCGCGTTGCGGACCTGCGCCAATGCGAAATGGAGCAGGCCAATCACTACCAGGGCCCGCACGACCGGCAGCGTCACGCCGCGCGTGAGCGCAAAGATGCCGGCCAGCAGCAGCAACTCGAAGCCACCGACATGGCTGAAATCCTGCGGCCGCCATTCCCCGATCCAGGCGAGCGCAGAGCCGAGGCCGAGTGTCGTCAGCGGCATCAGCAGCGGCTCCGGCCCGTGCGGCGTCAGACAGGACGCTGCGAGGGCAAGGGCCGAGAAGGGCAGCCATCGCAGCAGCACGCGCGGCCATTCGCTTCGCTCCTCACGCAGCAGCGCCTCGAGCACGGCCGGACCGATCAGCCCGAGCGCGAGCACCACGCTGCCATGCAGATTGGTCCACAGCACCAGCAGCGGCAGCGCCCAGTATGGCGGAGGCCCGCCGCGATCCATGCAGCGCACCAGGGCAGCCGCCCAAATCACCATCACCGGCAGCACGAGGACATGTGGCCGCGCCAGCATATGCGGCGCCAACAGGATGACGGCCGCGATCACCATGAGCAGCGTCAGGGCCGGCGAGAGCTCGCGCAGCAGGAAGGAGGTGAACAGGCCAAAGGCGAGCGCTATTGCCGCTGCTGCGACGACGACGACGCCGGGCCAGCCGGACAATGCGTAGGCTCCGGCGTAGACGATTTCCGAGAGCCATTCGAACGTGATCCAGGGCGCGCCATGCTTCGAAAACGAAAAGGGATCGCTCTCCGGCAGGGTGCCATGCGCGATGATCCAACGCCCGACCTCGATATGAGAATAGCTGTCGGGATCACCGAGCAGCCACGGCCCAACGATCAGCAACAGGGCATAGACGCCGAGGCCCACTGCCCAAGGGAGCGCTGCACGTGCCGAAAACGGTTGAACCGCGCTGTGGACGACCTGGTCAGTCATGGCGGGCCAAAATAGGACGCAAGCGTTAAGTTCTTCTTTAGTGATTCCCGCGTTTGCCCCGGAAGCCGCGCGCTTCGCTCGCGCCGGGAACGCCCTGCATCCGCGAACCGCCAGCCAACAAAAAACGCGGCGTTTCCGCCGCGTTTTGCAATCTCACCTGCCGCTCGCGATTACGCCTGCGGCTGCGGTTCCAGGCCGGGATCCGCGTCGGGCCGCGGGCGCGGCGACTTGCCGGCCGGGGGCACCGCGGAGGCGCGCGGCGTGCTCGGCTCGAGCACGGACTCGCGGTTCGGCTTCTTGCCCTTGAGCAGATCGACGATCTCGTCGCCGCTCAGCGTCTCGAACTCGAGCAGGCCCTTGGCGAGAGCTTCGAGATCGGCGCGCTTCTCGGTGAGAATACGCGTCGCTTCGTTGTAGCCCTCTTCCACGAAACGCCGGATCTCGGTGTCGATCTTCTGGACCGTCGCCTCCGATGCGTTCTGGGTGCGCGACACCGACATGCCGAGGAAAACCTCGTCCTGGTTTTCGCCATAGGACACGGTGCCGAGCGCCTCGGACAGGCCCCAGCGCGTCACCATCATCCGGGCCAGACGTGTCGCCTGCTCGATGTCGGAGGACGCACCCGAGGTCACCTTCTCGCGGCCGAAGATCAGCTCTTCGGCGACACGGCCGCCCATCATGATCGCGAGCCGCGAGGTCATCTGCTCCAGAGACATCGACAGCTTGTCGCGCTCGGGCAGCTGCATGACCATGCCGAGCGCACGGCCGCGCGGAATGATGGTCGCCTTGTGGATCGGGTCGGTCGCGACGACGTTGAGGCCGACGATGGCGTGGCCGCCCTCGTGATAGGCCGTCAGCAGCTTCTCTTCCTCGGTCATGACGAGCGATTTGCGCTCGGCGCCCATCATCACCTTGTCTTTGGCCTCTTCGAATTCGGCCTGCGTCACCATCCGCTTGTTGCGGCGGGCGGCGGTCAAAGCGGCCTCGTTGACGAGGTTCATCAGGTCGGCGCCGGAGAAGCCCGGGGTGCCGCGCGCGATGGTCTTGAGGTTGATGTCGGGGGCCAGCGGCACCTTGCGGACGTGAACCTTGAGGATCTGCTCGCGGCCGACGACATCCGGATTGGGTACCACGACCTGGCGGTCGAAGCGGCCCGGACGCAGCAGCGCGGGATCGAGCACATCAGGACGGTTGGTCGCGGCGATCAGGATCACGCCCTCGTTCGCCTCGAAGCCGTCCATCTCGACCAGCAACTGGTTCAGCGTCTGCTCGCGCTCGTCATTGCCGCCGCCGAGGCCTGCGCCACGATGACGACCGACCGCGTCGATTTCATCGATGAAGATGATGCAGGGCGCGTTCTTCTTGGCCTGTTCGAACATGTCGCGGACGCGGCTCGCGCCGACGCCGACGAACATCTCGACGAAGTCAGAACCGGAGATGGTGAAGAACGGCACGTTGGCTTCGCCCGCGACCGCACGCGCGATCAGGGTCTTACCGGTGCCGGGAGGGCCGACCAGCAGCACGCCGCGCGGAATGCGGCCGCCGAGGCGCTGGAATTTGCCGGGGTCGCGCAGGAATTCGACGATTTCCTGAAGGTCCTGCTTGGCCTCGTCGACGCCGGCGACATCCTCGAAGGTGACGCGGCCATGCGCTTCGGTCAGCATCTTGGCGCGCGACTTGCCAAAGCCCATCGCCTTGCCGGCGCCGCCCTGCATCTGCCGCGACAGGAAGATCCACACGCCGATCAGGGCGATGAACGGCAGCCAGGAGACCAGCAGCGAGACGAACCACGGCACGTTGTCGCCCGGCGGCTTCGCGGTGATCTGGACCTTGCTGTCATAGAGGCGCTTCACCAGCGTCGGGTCGCTGGGCGCATAGGTCTGGAAGCTGGAGCCGTTGGTGAAGGTGCCGTGAATGTCCGGCCCCTGGATCACGACGTCGCGCACATTGCCGCGGTCAACCTCGCTGAGGAGCTGCGAGAAGGCGATGTCCTGCGAGGAGGCCCGCTGACCTGGATTCTGAAAGAGCGTGAACAACGCCAAAAGCAGCAAGACAATGATGACCCAGAGGGCGAAATTGCGCAGATTGGCGTTCATCGATCTTCCTTCGTGGTCGCGCGGATCGCGGCCTCATCCTTGGGCTCTACGAGGAAATCCCCAAGGAATCCTCATCGTTAGACGCATACAATTTAGGTGCCGCCCCGGTCGCTGCCAAGGGAACGAGATGGGACTATTTATCCCATCTTAGAGCGATTCCCGCTGAAATAATGGCGACCTGACCGGGGTTTTTCCTGCCTGGTTAAGGTGTCCTGACGGCACGAGGCCGAATTGGCCGGTGTCATGATCCGCCCTCGTCCGCGCCTATCCGCCCTTACGACGCCGGGCCGGCGCCGGTGCGATGTGGATACGCCCGCCGGCAAGGCTGATCAAGGCTCCCGCAAGGGTCTGCCTCAAGGCCGGCCGGCCATTTGCGCCTGCGCGAGGGCTTGCGGCGACGGCCTGGTCGAGCACGGCCAGGAGGGATTCAACCTTGCCGAGTTCCGCAGGCCCTTCATGCCCGAGCGCGTTGATGGCCCGCAGCAGGAGCCGCAGCCGGACCTCCCCCGGCAGGACGGCAAAGGCCGCGGCCTCGAAGCTTCGAACGCCCGCCTGCGGCGCATCGCCGCGATCCCGCAAACGGAGGAAGCGCTCGGCGCCGTCGGCCAGCAGCTCGACCGCCGCATTGGCCCGCGCCAGCCGGGCCGCGAGCCGCACCAGCGTGCGGGCATCTCCACCCTCGGCCGCAAGGAGCGGCAGCAGCGCGCGCAGCCGCGGCCGGGTGAAGGCGGTGTCGCGGTTGGTGGGATCGTCGGCAAAGCCGACCTTGGCCCGCCTCAACGTCGCGATCAGCTGCGACTTCGGGACCTCGAGCAACGGACGCGCCAGCACGATCCCGTCGCGCTCGCTGAGGGAGGCCATTGCCGACAGCCCGGCAAGTCCGCTGCCGCGCAACAGGCGCATCAACAGGGTCTCGGCCTGGTCGTCGCGGGTGTGGGCGGTCAGCACATGGCTCGCGCCGACGGCACGCGCGGCCTGCGCGAGCAGGCGGTAGCGCGCCTCGCGCGCCGCCGCCGGCAGTCCGGTCTTCGGCTTTGCGCCGCGCCAGCGCAGGGTCCGGTGCGGCAATCCGAGCTCAGTGGCGAGCCGCTTGACCTCGCGCGCCTCACGCGCCGCCTCTCGCCGCAGGCCGTGATCGATCGTGACGACGGTGAGACGCGGGCCGCGCGCAAGACTGCGCTGCCAGCGCGCCGCGAGCCACATCAGCGCGACCGAGTCGGGTCCGCCCGATACGGCGAGCACCAGCGCCGGCGCGCTCTTCAGGCCGGCGAAGAGCCGCCTCGCCTCGCGTGTCGAGATCGGAGAATTGTCGTCGTCTGACATGACGCGGCCCTGACATTCGCAGGCGGATGGTTACGATGTCTAGCGCAGCACCATCCGCGTTGTCAGGACCCCGACGTCAGCACTTCACCCGTTTCTGCTCGCGGTCGACCGCAGCTTTGACGCCGGCGGAGGCGCGCGGATATTTGCGGCCGACCTCGCCGAAGGCGGCGCAGGCGGCCTCCTTCTCCTTCAGCGCGGCGAGCGACTGGCCGAGCCGCAGCAGCGCATCCGGGGCCTTGGCCGATTTTTCGTATTTGGTGGTGACGGCGAGGAAGGCTTCCGCGGAGTCCCGATATTGCTGGCGCTGGAAATAGCTCTCGCCGAGCCAGTATTGCGCGTCGCCGAGCAGCGGGTCGCTCGGATATTTCTGCGTGAAGTTCTTCATGGTCTGCTCGGCGAGCGCGTAGTCCTTGCGCTGCATGTAGCCGATGCCGAGGTCGAACTCGTCGCGCGGCGTTGCCGAGGGCGGCAGGGTGGTCAGGCCGGCGCCGCCTGATGGCGCGGGAGAGCCGGATTGGGCCGGCGGATAGCCGGGCTGCGCGGCCGGGGGAGCGGCCTGCTGCTGATAACGGGGGCCGGTGTTGGCGAGATCGAGCGGCTCGCCGGCGCCGCGGCCGCCGGGTGCTCCGGACGGCATCGGCTGCGGGCCGCCGCCGAGCGCGCGCGGCGCACCCGGCGCGTTCGGGTTCTGGTTCGGATCGAAGGCATCGCCGCGGCGGCGCGTGCCGGGGGCGCCGGGCGCCGGCTGTTCCTGAACGATCGGCGCAGAAGCGGCGCTCTGCGGCTGCTCGTAATTCGGCTGCACGGCCTGCTGCTGAGGCTGCTGGCGATAGCCGGGCGCAACCTGACCTGGTCCGACCTGGGCGGGCGGCATCGCCGCGACGTTGGGCGCCTGTCCGGGCGCGCCTTGGGCGCCGCCCTCGAGCGCCCGCAGCCGCTCTTCGAGCTGGCGGTTGCGGTATTGCAGCTCCTCGTTCTGGCCGGTGAGCTGGCGCAGCTGGTTCTCCAGCCGCTCGATCCGCATCTCGGGGTCGGCATCATCCGACTGCGCAAAGACCGACTGCGCAGTTGCGGGCGAACACAAAGAGAGCAGCGCGACGGTTGCCACGGTGCCGGTAATTGCCTTGAATTTCGACATCTTGCCCTGACGACAAAAGCGACGTGGCACACGGCGGACCATTCGCCGCGCCACATAATGAGGAAGGGAGTACGCCAAAAACGTGACTTGAACCAAGGGGTTTTAGGTCACGGTTTGCTGAAACGAAACCGGCGCCCGAGAGGGCGCCGGCATAATCGGTTCTGGAAGATGAACGGCGCCTGACTGAGTGTCAGTATCTCGGCGTCAAGAGCTCGCGTTCAGCACGGTGACGGCACGACGGTTCTGCGACCAGCAGGAGATGTCGTTACAGACGGCGACCGGCCGCTCCTTGCCGTAGGAGATCGTGCGCATGCGGTTCGGATCGATGCCGCGCGAGGCCAGGAACGAACGCACCGACTGGGCTCTCCGGGCGCCGAGCGCGATGTTGTATTCGCGGGTGCCGCGCTCGTCGGCGTGGCCTTCGACGGTGAAGCTGTAGCGCGGATAGGTCTGCAGCCACTGCGCCTGCTTCTCCAGGGTCACGATCGCCTGCGGGGTCAGATCGGTCTGGTCGCTTTCGAAGAACACGCGGTCACCCACGTTGACGACGAAATCCTGCTGACTGCCAGGCGTTGCCGCATTGGCCATCGCATCCGTCGCAGCATTCTTGTTGGCGCAGGCGCCCATCGACAGCGCGACGGCGAGTACCGCGACCAGCTTCAATCCCTGGAGGATACGCATAGGATGTTTCATTCCGGAGCCTCCACGCTCACGTTAGTCCACTGCTGTCCGGTCTACAGGGGGTTGGTTAAGCGAACGTTCCGTCAACCTTGACGGAACCTTGCCTCAGCCGATCAAATGCCCCCAACCAGCGAAAAGCACCCGTCATGGTTAATGGGTTGTAAATGTGGCGCGAGGGTGAAGGCAAGTCGCGCCGGCCGGCAAATACGCCGGCTTTCGCCGGAATTTTGGGCCCAGGGCGTGATGCGTGGCGACGCGCGACGGGTAAAGGGTGGCGGGTAAAGGGCCGAGTCCAGACTCAAACCTGGAGCCGCATCCACGCCACCGCCGACTTTAGGCGTGTGCGGCGTCCGCCACGAGCACCGGCCGCTGCGGCACCTGGCGCTGGCCGCCGCGCCCGAACAGCATCCGCCGCTCGAAGGCAGTCGACCGCATGATCGGATAACGCTCGAACACCTTCTTGCGGAAGGTCGGGAAGTCCGCCGCCATCAGTCCGAACGGCTTGGTAAGGCCGGGAACCAGGCGGGGCTCGGCGATCGTCTCATGCAGGAACACCCGCCGGTAGAAGGCCTGATGCTCGGGACGCACGATGGCGAGGCCGAGATCGGCATTGAAATGCTCGCAGGCCATGTAAGCGAGACGCGTCGTCAGATAGGGCAATTCCGGAACCCGCTTGACCTGGTCGGGATCGGCGACGAAGCGGGTCGGGTCGATCATGACCTCGCCGCGATCGAGCCGCGGCAGCAGGATGTCGGGGAAGACATCGGCCGAGGTGGACTCGCGCCATTCCGACGTCAGCACGCTGATGCGCACCGAGCTGCAGAGCTCACCATGAAGATACACGCCGAAGGTCCACGCGTTCGGCAGCTCGTCGTAGCGGTCGGTCACCCGCGCATCGGCCGAGGGCTTGACCGCGCCTTCCCGCAGATAGGCGCGGTAGCGGAGATTGTAGATCTCCTCCTTCTCCGCGACGGTTTCCGCAAGATGATAATCGACGTCGGTCAGAAGCTCCGCTCCCCGTCCAACAGCCGAAATGACAGATCTGGCTGAGGACTGCATTCCAACTCCTTACCCACACCGACGTCGCGACATTCAAAGGCAATTCCCGCAAGACAACTTGCGCGCGCGCCACGATTTATTAACACCTTCTTAACAAGTATGCAAAGCAATCGAACGGTTAGGGTTAACCTCCGTAGCACTACGGTACCACTGCAACAGCCTGAAATGTTGGGACGTTTCGAGAAACGGACTTAAGCGAAGGAGCGCGAGCTGGCGACGTGGAGCTGGCCTTCACCGCGCCGTCCATGCGAGGCGTTGAGCAGCTGGCGCATCCGCACGGCGGGCACCGGACGGCTGAACAGATAGCCTTGCGCCTCGGAGACGGTGCCGTCGGCGCTGATCAGATCGAGCTGCTCATTGGTCTCAATGCCCTCGACCACGACGGCCATGCCGAGATCGGCGGACAGCCGCGCCACGCCGCGTAGCAGCGTCAGCGGGCGGTCGGTGTCGATGCCTTCGAGGAAGGAGCGGTCGATCTTCACCTTCTGCATCGGGAAATTGTGCAGGTAGCTGAGGCTGGAATAGCCGGTGCCGAAATCGTCGAGCGAGATGCGCACGCCGAGCGCATGCAATTGCGACAGGATGTCGTGGGTCAGCTGGGTGTTGCGCAGCAGCGAGGACTCGGTGATCTCGATCTCCAGCCGATGCGCCGGCAGGCCCGACACCTCCAGCGCGTAGCGGATTTCGCTCAGCACGTCGCGCTGGTGGAATTGCTGCGGCGAAAAGTTGACGGCGACGCTGACGCCCTCCGGCCACTTCATGCATTCCATGCAGGCGCGGCGCAGGATCCAGCGGCCGAGATCGACGATCAGGCCCATGTCCTCGGCGACCGGGATGATGTCGATCGGCGAGACCGTGCCGCGCACCGGGTGATTCCAGCGCAGCAGCGCCTCGCAGGTGGTGATCTTGCCGGACTTCAGATTGACCAGCGGCTGGTAGAACAGCTCGAATTCCTCGTTGGCGAGCGCCTTGCGCAGGTCGAGCTCGAGGATGCGGCGGGCCTCGACGGTCGCCGCCATCTCGTCGCGGAAGAAGCAGAAGGTGCCGCGGCCGTCGGCCTTGGCGCGGTACAGCGCCATGTCGGCGTTCTTGAGCAGCGTATCGGCACTGGCATCGCCCGGCGAGGTCAGCGCGATGCCGACGCTGGCGCCGATCTCGACCAAATGATTGTCGATGCGGTAGCGCTCGCTCAGCCGCTCGACGATGCGGCGGGCCAGCGCGGCGGCGTCCTCGGGCGAGGAGATGTTCTGCTGGAACACGACGAATTCGTCGCCGCCGAAACGGGCGACGAAATCTTCGGGGCGCAGCATTTCGCGCAGACGGTTGGCGACGGCGCACAGCAGCTGGTCGCCGCAGGGATGACCGAGCGTGTCGTTGACCTGCTTGAACTGGTCGAGGTCGACAAAGAGCAGCGCGGAAAGCCGCTCGGCATGATGCGAATTCTTCAGCAGCCGCTCGATCTCGTCGTGGAAGCTGACACGGTTGGGCAGCGCGGTGAGCTCGTCGTAACGGGCGAGATGGCTGATGCGTGCTTCCGCATTGGTGCGTTCGGTGATGTCTTCCAGCAGCAGCACCGTGCCGCCGCCGGTCATCGGCTGGAACGTCCAGGCCAAGGTACGGCCGCGCGAGGAATCCGGATCGGCGGTGACGATCTCGCAGATCCGCGCATGCTCGATCTCGGCCAGGATGAGGTTGCCGCTCTCCGCCGAGATCGACCCGGCGGACACGCAGGCCGCCGCGATATCGGCGGCAGTGGCGCCGCGCTTGACGAGGTCCTCGGGCAAGGCCATCAGCTCGCCGAAACGGTGGTTCATCACCGCAAGGCGGCCGTCGGCGCGGAACATGCACAGCCCGTGCGGCATGTTGTTGAGCGCGGTGTCGAACTGGCTCGCCAGCGCGGATTCGCGGAAGCTCGAGGTCAGCGCCTTGACGAAGATCGCATGCAGGCTGAGGTTGATGTTCTTGAGCCCGATGAAGAAGAACACCAGCAGGATGGCGAGACCGATGTGGTAGAAGCCGCCGTGCAGCAGCAAGGCGAGCGACATCGGACCGCAGGCCAGCGCGACGTGCCACTGGATCACCCGGGGCTGCCCGTAATTGCGGGCGGCGCCGCCCGCAGTGTAGCCGATGCCGATCGCGACACAGAGCATGTCGGCGACCGGATCGTTGTTGTTGTAGATGACGACGAAGGCCCACACACCGAGCACCGCCGCATAACTCAGCGCGCCGATCCAGTAACGCGGCTCCAGGTGCTTGGCCTCTTCGAATGACAGCACCTGGGTGCGGTTTTCATATCCGCGCATCTGGAACGCGCGCGCGGTGCCGATAGCGATCAGCAGAAAGGCGAGCGGCCACAGCCAGACATCGCCCGTCTTCAACGCAGTCATCACCGCGGCCACGGCCGCGGAGGCCGAGCCGAAGAAGATCGCCCAGAAATTCTGCACCATGGAGTTGATGAGAGCGGCGTAGAGTATCGGCTCCAGCTCGTCTCGATCACTCTGCTTCTGGTCGGCCAGTTGCATTGGCTTGTTACGCGTCCTGTTTGGCGCGTAGTCTTACCCAGCCCAGATGAAGTCTTTCTGAGGGAACATCGTTAAAGTCGAGTTGTTTTTCGGTATCAGCGAACCGATTTCCGCTTAAATATCAAGCAACTAGGCAAGCCTTGCCGGGCACAAGGTGAAGGAAGGCTTGCTTTGCGCAGAAAAGTCGAAAAAATCGGCGCGTTTTTCGACAACATCGCGCGTCTGAACGCGCGATGTTTTAGCGCTCTCTTGTCAACCCGCCGTCGAGGATAGCAGCGGCGACCATGCCGGGTCGGAGGCGAAGCCGGGCGTCGGCACCTTGAGCTCGTTGCGGCCGGAGATGTCGACGCTGTACAGCGACGGCCCGCCATTGCCGCCGGGATCGCGGAAGAACATCAGCACGCGGCCGTTCGGCGAGAAGGTCGGGCCTTCATTGTGGAAGCCGGAGGTCAATAGCCGCTCGCCGGAGCCGTCAGGCTTCATGACGCCGATCGAGAACTGCCCGCCGCCCTGCCTGGTGAAGGCGATGTAGTCGCCCTTCGGCGACCACACGGGCGTCGAATAGCTGGCGTTGGTATCGTCCTTGGAGAAGGAGATCCGCTGCGCCTGTCCGCCGCCCGCGGCCATCACATAGATCTGCGACCTGCCGCCACGATCGGACTCGAAGCAGATGCGGGTGCCGTCCGGCGAGTAAGACGGAGACGTGTCGATCGCCGGCGTGTCGGTAAGGCGCGTGGTCGAGCGCGAGCGCAGATCCATCACGAACAAGTTGGAATTGCCGCCCTGCTGCAGGCTCATGATGACGCGCTGGCCGTCCGGCGAGAAGCGCGGCGCAAAGGTCATGCCCGGGAAGTTGCCGACGATCTCGCGCTGGCCGGTCTCGATGTTGAACAGATAGACCTTCGGATCGCCCTGGCCGAACTCCATGTAGGTGATCTCTTGCGAGTTCGGCGAGAAGCGCGGCGTCAGCACGAGATCGGAGCCGCGGGTCAGGTAGCGCACATTGGCGCCGTCCTGATCCATCATCGCGAGCCGCTTGACGCGGCGCTCCTTCGGGCCGCTTTCGTCCACGAACACCACGCGGCTGTCGAAATAGCCCTTCTCGCCGGTCATCCGCTCGTAGATCTGGTCGGAGATGATGTGGGCAATGCGGCGCCAATATTCCGGCGAGGTGAAATATTGCTGGCCGGCGAGCTGCTGGCCGGAGACTACGTCCCACAAACGGAATTCGGCCTTCAGCCGTCCGTCTGACTGCCGCGTCATGCGGCCGGTGACCAGCGCCTGCGCGTTGATGGTCTTCCAGTTCTGGAATTGCGGCGCGACGTCGATGTTGCTGATGCGCTCGATGAAGGCAGCCTGGTCGATCGGGGCAAAGAGGCCCGAACGCTTCAGATTGTTGGTGATGACCTGGGTGACGCCGTTGCCGACGTCGCCGTCGGACGGCGAGCCCGGCACGAAGCCGGTGATCGCGATCGGGATCGGCTGAAACTCAGTCGGGTCGATACGAATTCGCGGCTGGGCCTGCGCGAAGGCTTGTCCGCCTCCGAGCATCGCAAGCGTCGATCCGGCCAGGGTCATGAAGCGGCGGCGGTTCATCGATCGGACGTTATTCATTGCAAAATTCTTTTGTTCGGATGTCACAACATATCTTTCAGGCCGAAAGTCATCGGAATGAGCTTCCAGCTCTCGTACTGCTGCTTCGGCATGAACGAGTAGACCTGACACTGCACGATGGCGCGCCTGGCGCTCTCCGCCACCGCCTGGGCGATCGACCGCGACGGCCCCCTCACCGCGACCACGATGGGTTCGGACGCCAGCGATCCGTCGATCTTCATGGGAATGTCGATGTCGGCTTCGTATTGGTCGGCGTCCTGCCCGTTATAGGTCGGCGTGAAGCAGCGCTTGACCGCGCCCTGGAACGCACCGCGCCAGGTCGCAATGTTGTTGGCGGCAGTGCCGGTCGCCGACCCCAGCGACGCCGAGGCGTTCAGCGCCGTTCCCGTGAGCTCGTGCCGGGTCGCGGCGCGCTTGTCGAGGTCGCGCTGGATCTGCGCAGGATCGAAGCTGCGCTCCTTGGGCTTCGGCTGCTGCTGCGGCTGCACCGCCGCAACCTTCTGCTCCACGGGCTTGGGCGGCGGCTTCTTGGTCTCCAGCTTCTTCTGCAGCTCGGCGATCGGATCTTCCTTGGCCGGATCAGGCTTCTTTTCCTGCGGCTTCGGCTCTTCCTTCGGCTTCGCCTCGGCCACGGGCTTCGGCGGCTCGGGCTTCTTCTCCACCGGCTTCTCGACCGGCTTCGGCGGCGGCTCCGGCTGCGAATTGGTCTTGATCAGCTCTTTCTTCTCGGTGACCTTGCCGACGGCGTCTTCCTCCGGCTTGGGCTCGGCGATCTTCTCGACCTTGGGCTTGGGCTCTTCCTTCTTGCCGGTCTTCTGCCCAGCCATCATCTTCGCGAGCTGATCGGTCGAGATGATGTCGATCGGGAGCGACTCTTCCGGCGCGACGTAGGCCTTGCTGCTAAAGGTGACCAGCCCCCATCCCAGCACGAGGACATGCAGGGCAATCGACGCAACGAGTGTCTTGTCGACCTTCACCTTCACGGCCTACCCCTGATCCGCTTCCGTGACGAGGGCGAGCTTCTTGAATCCGGCGCCGGACAACTGGCCCATCACCCTGGCCACCGTGCCGTAATCCGCCTTCTTGTCGGCGCGCAGATAGATGCGTTCCTCGAGCCCGCCGCGCGCGTCGGTGATCGCCTTCAGCTTGGGCACCAGCTCGTTGATCGCGATCTCTGCGTCGTTGATGAACACCTTGCCCTTGATGTCGATCGACATCTGGATCGGCTTCTGGTCGTTGTTTTCGAGGCTCTTGGCCTGGGTCTGGGGCAGGTCGAGCGGCACGCCGACCGTCAGCATCGGCGCCGACACCATGAAAATGATGAGCAGCACCAGCATCACGTCGACCATCGGCGTGACATTGATCTCGGCCACGACGGGCTTGCGCCGGCCGCGGCGGCCGCCGCCTCCGGACGAACTCGCAACGTTCATCGCCATGATCGCGTGCCCAAATTGCCCTTCACACTATACATGCCGTCCGTCAGCCCCGCTCGTCGATCTGACGCGACAGGATGGCGGAAAATTCATCAGCGAAGCCTTCCAGCCGCTGGGCCTGCCGGTTCACCTCGGAAGTGAACTTATTGTAGAAAATAGTGGCAGGAATGGCGGCGATAAGGCCGACCGCGGTCGCAAACAGCGCCTCCGCGATGCCCGGCGCGACCACCGCCAGAGAGGTATTTTTCGACGCCGCGATCGACTGGAAGCTCGACATGATGCCCCAGACGGTGCCGAACAGGCCGACGAAGGGGCCGGCGGAGCCGACGGTCGCAAGCACCAGCAGGCGGCGTTCCAGCCGCTCGACCTCGCGGGCGATCGAGACGTTCATGACCTTGTCGATGCGCATCTGCAGGCCGGCGACCGAGCGGGCCTGGTTCTCGAACGAGCGCTTCCACTCGCGCATCGCCGCCACGAAACAGGCCGCCATCGAATGCGTCGGCTTGGCCGAGAGGGTGCGATAGAGCTCCTCGATCGATTCGCCGGACCAGAACGCCTGCTCGAAACGGTCCATCGAGCGGCGGGTGCGGGCAAACAGGAAGATCTTGTCGATGGCGATCGCCCAGACCCAGACGGAGCAGGACAGAAGTCCCAGCATCACCGCTTTCACGATCCAGTGAGCCTGCCAGAACAGCGCGATCAGCGACACGTCCGCGGAAGCGGCAACCGGAAGGGCTGACTGAGCCACGTCGGCCGGATTCATAAGCAGTATCCTCTCAAGGCGATCGTTACCCGATGTGCCGGCCAGCAAATGGCTGCCGGTTCCCCAATGGCCGCGCTAGAACCGGCGCGGCCGGCAAGCCCGCTCAAAGCCTTGTCTTTCTGGGTGCAGGGGCTCGTCCAAAGCCGGCCGTCTGCATTCCCTGCCAAGATGTCAAAACTATGGGCCTTTGGCCCCGGGCCTTGACGGGCCCCGACTTCGGGCTTTGGGCGCGACTGTCCGCCCTTACCAGAGCCCGGCGTTGGTTAATGCGAGGTTACCGCAGGCGAATTTGGCTGCGGGAAAGGTAGGCGGCGCAGGCAGTTGGATCGGCTTGTGTCCCGGACACCTGGTCCGGAGGAACCAGCCCTCGCCCGAAAAATTGTCCCAAAAATTACTTTCCGCGAGGTGTTGCCATGTCCATCAACCCCAAGACGACCGCCGCGATCGGCGATCACCCGCTCCACCCCATGCTCATCCCGTTCCCGGTCGCATGCCTGGTCGGCGCGCCCATCGCCGATCTGGCCTTCATCGGAACCGGCGACAATTTCTGGGCCAGAGCCGCGATGTGGCTGATCGGGGCTGGCATCGTCATGGCGCTCGTCGCAGCCGTGGCCGGCTTTACGGACTTCTTCAGCGAGCCCCGCATCCGCCGCCTCAACGATGCCTGGTACCACATGGTCGGCAATCTGGCGGCGGTCGTGCTGGCCCTGATCAATTTCTACCTCCGTTACGCCCAAGGCGCAGAGGCTGCGATCAAGCCGTGGGGCGTGGTGCTCTCCCTGGTCGTGGTCGGCATCCTCCTGTTCACGGGATGGAAGGGCTGGGAGATGGTCTACCGTCATCACGTCGCGGTGCTGGATGCGCCGGGCCAGACCAGCTCGGAACCGGTCACGCCCCAGCATGGCGGCGAGAGCCATCGTCGCGCCGCCTGAGGCAACGGGATGTCGCCGGGGGGCAGACCTCGGCCGCCGTGCTTTCGCTGCTGATCAGGTCGCGCCTCAGCCGCATCTCATGACGTGACGGCGCCTCAGGCCGCCGAAGCGGGTTCGGGGCAGTTGGTCAGACGCGCGGGATTGCCGATTGCCGTGCAGCCGGCGGGCACGTCACTGATCACGACCGTCCCGGCGCCGATCTTGGCGAAATCGCCGATCTCGATGTCGCCGAGGATGGTTGCGCCGGCGCCGATGAAGACGCCGCGGCCGATACGCGGCGAGCGTGTCGGCAGCTCGCTGCTGCGCCCGATGCTGACGTTCTGAAGGATGGTGACCTCGTCGCCGATCACCACATTGGCGCCGATCACGATTCCGGTAGCGTGGTCGAGATACACGGACGAGCCGATGCTGGCTGCCGGATGAATGCTGACCTGCAAGAGGTTTGACGCCTCGTTCTGAAACACCAGCGCCGCATCGCGATGGTCATGACGCCAGAGCCAGTTCGAGACGCGCCAGGCTTGCAGCGCGACATAGCCCTTGAAATGCAGCAGCGGCGCCAACAGGCCGGTAATGGCAGGATCGCTATGCACGATCGCCTGCAGATCGCGGCCGGCCGCTTCGATCAATTCCGGGGCGCCACGAAAGGCGTCGATAGAAAAGGCCGTGAAGCGTGCCTGCCCGGCGGCGTTGCCGCCAAGCCTGCGGCCGATCAGATCGGCCAGAGCCGCGGCAAAATGATCATGCGCCAGCACTGCATCGGCAAGCGACTTGCCGAAGACGGGATCGGCTGCGCAGGCGCGCTGCGCCTCCGCGCGTATGTTCTGCCAGAGGCGATCATTCGTCGCGGTCGCAGCTGCCGTCAAGGCCGCCTCCGGTGCTTTGGTGCTTCCTTCACGTGTCGAATATAGGCCGCGGGCGGCCCGCGCGCCACGCGGCGTCGGCGGCACCGTGACTACCCGAGCACCATGCCGCAGCTCCCCGTGAGGCTACGAGCTTGCATGCCAGCCATCCGCGCCCATATAGTCAGTCGGATTTTCGGCTGATGCTGCTTTGGCCGGGATGACACGCAGAGCAGCTCGCTCAAGCCCCGCGGTGGTCCGCCATCCGCGGGTTTTTCGTACCCGGCAGCCCTCGGTGCTGCCGATGCAAATTCCGGATCCCCGTTACCTGAGGTCACGCTGAAACATGTTGCCCAACGCGCCCGCCGACGACCACCACGACGACGTCATGTACCCCTCCGCCATACCGTTCGTGCTGGTCCATCTCGGATGCTTTGCGGCGATCTGGTCAGGCGTCACGTGGCAGGCCGTCGCGATCTGTGGGACGCTGTATGTCGTGCGGATGTTTGCAATCGGCGCCGGCTACCACCGCTATTTCTCCCATCGGGCTTTCGCCACCGGCCGCGTGTTTCAGTTCATCCTGGCCTGCCTTGCGCAAAGCACCGCGCAAAAGAGCGTGTTGTGGTGGGCGGCCAAGCATCGACATCATCATCTGCATTCCGACACCGAGCTGGATGTGCATTCGCCGCGTCAGCGCGGTTTCCTGTACAGTCATCTAGGCTGGATCTTTTACCGGGAGCACGACGGCACTGATCTCGTGAAAGTCGGCGATCTCACTGTCTTTCCTGAGCTGATGTGGCTGCATCGGCTGGAGCTGCTGCCGGCCTTTGTGCTTGCGGCGCTCTGCTTCCTGGCGGCGGGGTGGTCGGGTCTGATCGTCGGCTTCCTGTGGAGCACGGTGCTGGTCTATCACGCGACCTTCTGCATCAACTCGCTCGCCCATGTGCACGGACGCAAGCGCTACGTGACGGGCGACGATTCCCGCAACAACTGGCTGCTGGCGCTGCTCACTATGGGCGAGGGCTGGCACAACAATCACCACGCCTATCAGAGCAGCGTGCGACAGGGCTTTTACTGGTGGGAGATCGACGTCACCTATTACGTGCTGAAGGTGTTGTCCTGGTTCGGAATCGTCTGGAACATGAAGGCGCCGCCTGAACAGGTGCTGCGCAACGAGCAGCCGCTGGGCGCCCGCGTCATCAATCGGGCCGCCCGCGAGCTTGCCGGGCGGTTCGACGCGCCGAAGCTTGCACATGCGATCTCTTCGGCGCTGCACCGCGCCGACCCGACCCAGCTGCAGCTGCCGACGCTGCACGACATCCTCAACCGCGCGCATGACGGCGTCGACGCGCTGACACACCTGCATCTGCCGAAGATACCGACCCGCGAGGAGTTTCTCGCCGAGGCCAAGGCGATGTTCGCACGAACGCGATCGCTCAACGAGATCGTGGATCACGCCTACGAACACTTCCTGGCTTCGGTTCACGCGCAGCTCGCCACCGCGCGTTGAAGCTGGCGGTCATGCGATGCAGCCCGGCGCGAGTCATGGCGCCGGGACGCCTCTGTCGCGCGCGCGGCAGGTGAAAGAATCGCGCCGATCCCTAGAGTTCGATCTTCAACCGTTTTGCCGTCTGCGGTCCGACCTGTCCGTCGACAATGAGTCCTTTGGTCGCCTGAAACGCTGCGACCGCCGCCACCGTCAGGTCATTATATTCACCGTCGATCGGCCCCGGATTGAATCCCAGCTCTTTCAAAGCGCGTTGAATGTCCCGAATGACGGACGCCTTCATGTTCGGCTGCCCAAGCGCATACAGCAGGCTCGGCTCAGCCAGGTCGAGTGCTCCACCCGCCGCCCCATACGTAAAGTTCGGCAGCAGGACGCCGGTATCCCAATTCCGGCCCGACACCTTGCCGCGACGAACGCCATAGGCGGTGCCCATCGCCTCCACGGTGCCGCCCTCGCCGTCACAAACGACGATGTGCCCCATCATGCCCGGTCCGGGCGGGTAGCGCAGAAGAATGCCTCCCACTGTTGAAGCTGCCTGCCGCCACGGCACGCGCTTTCCAAGTTTTTGTGAATCGCTCTTCCAGGCGCCGGTATAGGCCTCAACCGTCGCAGGATTGCCGTTGTTGTCGACGCATCCGTACAGGAATCCACCGACCTGCCACACCAACCAGGACATGAACTCCGCGCAGTCCCATGGACCGTGCCAGTTCTTGTTGTTCTTGGGAACGCAGACATTGACGTATTTCTCGCCGATGCGGGACTCGGCCAGCTTCAGCATCTTTTCGCCGTCGGTCATGCTCAATCCCTTCTGCGTAATGAAACTTGCTAAAATTCGGCCCTCAATAATCGAGACATCTATTTGCGAAGCTCCGGCGAACTTCGCGCGTCAAAGGCGCCACGCTCTTAGGGGCGCTCTGAAGCCGTCCGGGAATTCAGGCGGAGATTCAACGCCGCCTGCGTCACCACGCCTGCATTTCCATCGACAGGGATCTTGGCGTGGTTTTGAAACCACTCGACCGCCTGCGCGGTGGCGGGACCATATCGTCCATCCACGACAAGCGCCGGCTCAGCCCCGAGATCGTTCAGGGCCTCCTGAAGCTCGCGCGTTTCATCCGACGTGGTTGCGGCTTTCCAGGCCACCTGGTTCGCGCCGCTCTTGCCTATTGCGCTCCACACGACCTCGAAGAGCTCCGTGCGACCGCTCAGGCCGTTGTAGCCACCGTTGATGAGCCGCGTGATTGTGCGGATATCGTTCCGATCCGCATACGCGTTCAGGCCTCCCTCATTCCATTCGTGAAGGGCGGGAAGCAGAGCCGCTTCGGGTGAGACAATCAGATCCGGGTTATTGTAGAAGTCCACGCCTGCGAGTTTGCCCATGCGCAGGTAGTTGGCGCCGCCAGTCGTCTGCAACAGGCCGCCGCCGCGATATTTGTATCCGTCTCCGGGCTTGGTATTGCCGAGCTCCTTCGCCTTCTTCGGATTACTCAGTCCGTAGACGCGCTCGGCCAAGGCACGATCATTGTTGAGATATTGATCGACCTCGTCGGGCCGGATGGCCGCGCTATGATGGCCGATGCCGAAAATCTCGAGAAGTCGCGCCGTGGTTTTGTATTTGAGGCTCTCGAACAGAACCGTACCACGGCCGGTTTCATATAGCGCCTGAGCGAGGAAGTGCGCGATGCGAAGCGGAGTGTTGATCTTGAAGCGGTCGAAGATTTCGTCGCCGTCTTCAAAAGCCTTGAGGTAATTGGGATAGCAGCGAGGGGCTACCTTCCGAACGATCGTTACGATCCGCACGAAAATACTCCCTAATATTCAGCCAAATATCATCGATTGAAAAACGTCCCAAGATTATGCACAACACCCTTTGGTTGCAAGAGGAGATTCGATTTTCCGGACAGGCCACATCGCCGCGACCTGGCGGCATTCGCTGCAACGTCCGGTCTAGTGACTGTCAGTTGCTACCGCGATAAATTGCAACCTGCATCTCGCGACAGGGTTAGGCGCGGCACGACGAGCAATGCGAGCAACGATGACGGCCGAAGCCGGCCGATGCCTGCTCTCGCGCACGCGAGAGATCGAAGCAGATCCCAAAAACCAAACCGCCCGCCTGCGGGTTGCGCAGACGGGCGGCTCGGGGCCATCAGGACTTTGGGGGCATGCGCCTGAAGGCTTTGAGAGGTGTCAGCCTTGAAGGTCAGCCCTGCTGCTGGTCGGTCGGCGGCGGGGTCGGACGCGTCTTGTGCTGCGCCATGAACTCGTCGAACTCTTCCTTGTCCTTGGCGTGACGCAGACGGTCGAGGAAGTTCTTGAACTCGACCTGCTCCTCCTCGAGCCGCTGCAGCGTTTCAGAGCGGTACTCGTCGAAGGCGCGGTTGCCGGAGGACGGGGGGCCGAAGCCAAAGCCGAAGCCGCGGCGCTCCATGCGGCCGCGCATGCGGTCCATCTTGTACTGCATCTTTTCCATCTTGTTCTGCCAGCGATCTTGGTGGCTCCAGCACGACATTCTTCTGCTCCCGAGTGTGAAAAAGAGAAGGGCAAGTCCGATCGGCCACCAGATGATGAAGCCGAGGATGGTCACGGCGATCCAGCCGGGATGCCAGGGCGTATCGAGCATGCGGGGACGTTCGTACTGTTGGTATTGGTCCGAAGGGCCGCGCCAGCGATTAACGTCAGCGGTGTAGGCCATTTCCCATCTCCATCACGGCACCAGCGCCGTTGTGAATGTAAATAACATTTACATAGCTAGACCATCCCGCGATTTTGTCAAGCTGGCCGCCAGACACGCCCGCGTGATTATTTGCGTAATTTTATTTCGGCTTGCCCCAAGGACCACTTGGAGTGCCGCCGGGCGGCACGCCTGAACCGGAGGGCGCCTCCGGCGGCACCGGCGGCGGCTCGGCGCCCTTGCCTGCAGGACGGCGGTCGGTCGGGAAGCCGAGACCGCGCAGATAGATCAGCACCTCGGCCTCGAGAAGTTCGTCCGGCGACATCGGCAGTTTTCGTCGCGCGGCGTCCCCCCGGGAGAACAGCGAAGCCACGCCGTGCGCCATCGACCAGATGTGCAGCGCCATCATCATCGCCGGCGGCCGCGCCGTACCCGGCGGCGTCAGCGCCGCGAGCCGCTCGGCTGCAGCGCGAATGATGTTGAAGGCGCGTTCGCTGGCGGCCTGAAGGGCGGGATTGGCGTCGACCGGCACGCCCGATTCGAACATCGCGTTGTAGAACGCGGGCTCCTCACGGGCGAAGGCGAGATAGGCTTTGCCGACGCGCTCGAACGCGGTGACCGTGTCGGGACGCCCGTCGTCCCAGGCCGCGGTCAGGCGCTGCTCGAACTGCTCGAAGCCGCGCTGGGCAATCGAGGACAACAGCTCGTCACGGTCGCGGAAATGCCGATAGGGCGCCGCTGCGCTGACGCCGGCCATGCGTGCGGCATCGGCGAAGGTGAAGCCAGCCGCGCCCTTCTCGGCGATCAGCCCGAGAGCGGCCTGCAACAGGGCTTCCTTCAGATTTCCGTGGTGATAGCCGCGCTCGGCGCGGCGCTGCTCCTTGCGCCAGCTCATGTGAACGATCTTTACATGAGCCGGCGGTGAAGGTCACTAGCAGGAATCGAGCGTGATTAACCCCGTACTTTCACGGGCGATGCCGGGCCTGAGCGACGGCATCGCACCCGGAATTGGGCTCGTCCGCAGCTACATCTGCGGAATCGGCAGCACGGGCATGACCTCGATCGCCTCGCCCGGGAAGATCGCAAAATGCGGATGGTTCTCGAACAATTTTGCAGCTTCCTCCTGCGAGGCGGCCCGCACCACCGTGAAGCCGGTCAGCGCATTGCTGATCTCGGCAATGCCGCGTCCGTCGATCCGGCGGGTCTTGCCGAGCGGGCCGCCCATCTCCACGATGACGTCCTTGTGCTTCTCGACCCAGCCGTGCCAGGCGGCCATGCCCTCGCGCTCTTTTGCCTTCCGTTCAGCCTCGGGCATCGCATGCCAGGCCTTCATCTTTTCGCCGCTCATGCTGCCGAGATAGACGGCGAGGAATTTATGTTCGGTGCTCATCGGTTCTCTCCCTTGTTGATCGAATGATGACAGCCGCGAATTTTTCCGCGGCCGCTGTGGCTAGTTCTTCAGATCGTCGAAGCCGGCGGCGGCCGCCTGCACGTCAGGCGGAAAGTCGGCCATTTCCTGCACCTGGCGGATCTCGATGATTTCGTTCAGCGAGGCCGGACACTTCTTCGCCCAGGCAATCGCCTCGGCGCGCGAGGCAACCTCGATCATCCAATAGCCGCCAAGGACCTCCTTGGCTTCAGTGAATGGGCCGTCGGTCACGACAGGCTCGCCAGTCGCAAACGAAACCCGCGCCCCCATCGACGGCGGATGCAGGCCATCGAGCGTGATCAGCACGCCCGCGTCCTTCAGCGCCTCGTTGTAGCGCATCATCGCCGCGACGCGCTCGGGATCGAGCTGGACGTCCGGCGGCGCGGCCTCGTAGCCGAGCGGGATCATCAACATCATGAATCGCATGGGTCCGTATCCTGGCTTCTGCGGTGGTTCCGGGATGCGCCGTGAGGCGCAGGCCCGCTCGCCTTCAAGACGAACGAACCCTCACGGAACCGACACGCCCGCGGAAATAATCTGGAGGGGCCCGGCCCTAGCGCGGCTGCGGCAGGAAACGACCATCCTGCCGGGCAGCGCCGAAATAGACATCGATGCGCCGGACCTTGCCGCTTGCGAAGGTGAAGAACTCCGTGTTGCGAAAACTCCTGCCATCTGTCGCAAGGCAGAGATAAGTAACGAAGGCTTCCTCACCCCGGACGAAGATGCGCTCGATGTCATGCCGTGCGATCCAGCCGCTGTCGCTCCAGCAGCGTTCGAAATAGGTCGCCTTGTCGAGGTCGTCGTCGAACGGGCTGGTGAAGTGGAAATCGTCGGCCAGTGCGTCGGCGACCCGCTGCCGGTCGTTGGCGAGATAGGCGGCGAAGAGGTCTCGGATCAGGCGTTCGCGGTCGTCAGACATTGCGGGTCTCCGCAGCGAGCATCTTGTTAAAGACGGTTCGCCCTCGACCGCGCGGACACCGCCATGCGAGGCGACGCGAAAAAAATCTCGGCTGCGCCCCCCCGTACAAGTACGGCTCCGCATTGTGAACTCCACCGTGCATATAAACCAAGAGCAGCTGTCAGTTGAAGTAGTTGGCTACTGCTCGTGAAATCGCGGAGCTCGTCGCGGCGTGTTCCAGAATTTACCGATGCTCAAGGATAGCATGCAACTTTCAGCTCAGGGGAAACGGTATGGCGATCCTGTCGGATCGCGTCCGAGCATTGCGGGGCTTACGTGTTCAATTTCCTGAGCAAGAAGGTTAGACACGCCATCGCGGAGGTCGAGGCGCTCGACCGGTCGCAAGCCGTGATCGAATTCGGTCTCGACGGCACCATCCTCGACGCCAACGAAAACCTTCTCAAGATGAGCGGGTACACGCTTGCCGAGATCAAGGGAAAGCATCACAGCATCTTCGTCAGCCCGGCCGAGCGCGAGAGCGCTCGCTACCGCGATTTTTGGGCCAGCCTGAACCGCGGCGAGTTCCAGACCACGCAATACCGGCGCTACGGCAAGAACGGCAAGGAGGTCTGGGTCCACGCCTCCTACGCGCCGCTGCGCGACGAGAGCGGCAAGGTGGTCAGCTTCATCAAGTTCGCCACCGACATCACGGCCTACAAGATGAGGGCCATGGAGGAGGCCGGTAAGCTCGCCGCGATCAGCCGTGCGCAGGCCTTGATCGAGTTCAACATGGACGGCACCATCGTCACCGCCAATGAGAACTTCCTCAATGCGATGGACTACTCGCTCGACGAGATCAAGGGCAAGCACCACAGCATGTTCGTGACGCCGGAGGATCGCGCGAGCTCGGCCTATTCCGATTTCTGGGCGCGGCTGAACCGCGGCCAGTTCGAGGCGGCCGAATACAAGCGGCTCGGCAAGGGGGCTAAGGAAATCTGGATCCTCGCGACCTATAACCCGATCCTCGACGAGATGGGCAGGCCGCTCAAGGTGGTGAAGTTTGCCACCGACGTCACTGCGCAGAAGATGAAGGCGGCCGACAATGACGGCCAGCTCGCCGCGATCCAGAAGTCGCAGGCCGTGATCGAGTTCAACATGGACGGCACGATCCGCACGGCCAACGAGAATTTCCTGAAGGCGATGGGCTATTCGCTGGCCGAGATCAAGGGCCAGCACCATTCCATGTTCGTCGAGCCGAACAAGAATTCGGCCGCCTACCGCCAGTTCTGGGAAGCACTCAATCGCGGCGAATACCAGGCTGCCGAATACAAGCGCATCGCCAAGGGGGGCCGCGAGATCTGGATCCAGGCGTCCTACAACCCGATCTTCGATCTCAACGGCAAGCCGTACAAGGTGGTGAAATACGCCACCGACATCACCGCGCAGGCGATCGGCCGCAAGAAGGCCGACAACGCGCGCGGGATGATCGAGGCGGTCGCCGCCGGCAGCGAGCAGATGAGCGCATCGATCCGCGAAATCTCCGAGACCATGACGAAGTCGCGCGAGACCTCCAAGGTCGCGACCACAAGGGTCGAGTCCGCCGACCTCCAGGCCCAGAAGCTGACGGCCGCCGCACAGGCCATGAGCGGGATCGTCGAGATGATCTCGGGCATCACCAGCCAGATCAATCTGCTCGCGCTCAACGCCACGATTGAATCGGCCCGCGCCGGCGAAGCGGGACGCGGCTTTGCGGTGGTCGCCTCCGAGGTGAAGAACCTCGCGAGCCAGGCCAAGCAGGCGACCGACACGATCACGTCCGAAATCGACGCGCTGAACACCATCTCCGGCGACGTCGCGAGCTCCCTGACCGCGATCAAGGCCGCGATCGCAGGCGTCAACGAGTTCATCGCCTCCAC
Organism: Bradyrhizobium sp. AC87j1; assembly: GCF_002936975.1. Taxonomy (NCBI): domain Bacteria; kingdom Pseudomonadati; phylum Pseudomonadota; class Alphaproteobacteria; order Hyphomicrobiales; family Nitrobacteraceae; genus Bradyrhizobium; species Bradyrhizobium sp. AC87j1. Next base: position 38,969 of record NZ_PTFE01000037.1, on the reverse strand, counting down.
CGCAGCCGCGGTCGAGGAGCAGAGCATCGTGACCGCGGACATGTCGGCCAACATGCAGCGTGCCTCGGCGGAACTGGCGTAAGGACGACTCCCCCTCCATGTTCGTCATCCTTCGAGGGCCGCGAAGAAGCGGCCGCCTCAGGTGACGGATTTGGCATTTTGCCAGCTGTACGCAGCCCTCGCCTGCCCCTTCCTCGTCAGCACAAAAGCGCAGTAAAAGGAGCCAGCACTCCTGCGCCCATATGCTACTCGAGGACAAATCTCCATGCCGCAAGCCCCGCAAAAAATCGCCCTCGTCACCGGAGCCGCCCGCGGCATCGGGCTTGCGACCGCGAAGAAGTTCCTGGCCGAGGGTTGGCGCGTGGCGCTGCTCGACATCGAGGGCGAGTTGCTCGGCCGGGCGGTCGCCGAAATCGACCAAAGCGAGGCGACGCTGGCGCGGACCTGCGACGTCTCGGACGCCGCCGCGGTGAGCGATGCAATGGAGGCGGTCGAGCGCCGGTTCGGCCGATTGGATGCACTGGTCAACAATGCCGGCATCGCGGTGTTCGCACCGCTGATGGAGACGTCCGAGACCGATTGGCGCCGCGTGCTCGAGGTCAATCTCACCGGCCCGTTCCTCTGCACCAAGGCCGCGGTTCCCTTGATGCGCGAAGGCCATGGCGGCGCCATCGTCAACATCACCTCGATCTCGGCGGTGCGCGCCTCGACGCTGCGCTCGGCCTACGGCACCAGCAAGGCCGGGCTCGCGCACCTGACCAAGCAGCTCGCTGTCGAACTCGCCTCCCTCAACATCCGCGTCAACGCGGTCGCGCCGGGACCGGTCGACACGGCGATGGCGAAGCAGGTGCACACGAAGGAGATCCGCGCCGACTATCACGACGCCATTCCGCTCAACCGCTACGGCCTGGAGGAGGAGCTTGCGGAAGCGATCTACTTCCTGTGCTCGGCAAATGCGAGCTACATCACCGGCCAAATTTTGGCCGTCGATGGCGGCTTCGATGCGGCAGGTATCGGCCTGCCCACGCTGCGCGGCCAGCGCCGCAACGGATAGGTCCGGAAATTGTAGGGTGGATTAGCACTGCCGCTGCGCAGGCCGCTGGGCGTAACCCACCCTACGGAACCGATTTAGGTGGAGACTTCATGCGACGCATCTCTTTGCTCAACGCCCTGATGCTTGCATTCGCGCTGCTCGCCACCGCGCCCGCGTCCGCTGAAATCCGCATCATCCAGTCTCCGGGCGGACAGGTCGGGCCGTTCCTCGATTTGTTCGAGAAGGTGCGCGAGAGCGGCGAGCGCGTGGTGATCGATGGTCCCTGCCTGTCTGCCTGCACCCTGGTGCTGAGCATCGTGCCGGGCGAGCGCATCTGCGTCACCAAGCGCGCCGTGCTCGGCTTCCATGCGGCACGCTCGGTCGACCGCCGCGGGCGCTTTTATGCCGAGCCGGAAGCATCGGTCGCGGTGCTTGCCGCCTATCCCGGCCCAGTGCGCGACTGGATCAGCCGCCGTGGCGGCCTCACCTCGCGGCTACTCTTGCTCAAGGGGCGCGATCTCGCCGCGATCTATCCGCGCTGCCGCTGACGAATGTGGCAGCCGCCACGCATGTGACGTGAATGAGTTCTGTGAACCGCGTCGCGTCACATCAAAGGCATCTGGCTTGGCCGGCCCGAGGCCACACGGCAGGTTCCCTGTGCTCGCACCCAATGTGCGCACCGGGGTCTCCACGCCATCACGCTTTGGCTGCCGTCAGTAAAGAGTCTGGATCACCGGCCCCAGCTTCATGCTGACGCAGATAAGCATCCCCCACAGGGCAAAATTGATCTGTAGCGCCGCCGCCATCGGTCGCTCCCCTTCCAAGTGACGTCCACCCCAGCTTTTTAGATTTTGTGAGTCACCAATAGCGATTCTGACGTGCAGATTACAGCCCAATATTGCGTCAATTGTTGTGCGATGCAGTCCGCATGGTTTCACGAAGCGGCCTCAGTGCTCCCGCAAAGTGATGCGAATCGTGCGTTCATTGCTCGGCCACGCCGGCCAACCGTTTGCCTTAAGTTCCATTTGACCGACGCGATGCAAGTTTCCCGTGCGGAAGCTTGCGCACTGCGCATCGAACTTTGGGTCCGGCATGATACGACGCGGCTTCATCTTGCTTACTTTCTGCACAGCGCTGCTTGGATGTGCAGACGCACCGGCGCAGGAGCGCCGCCCGATCGCATGGGATGGCCTCGGCCAGGACCCCAACAAAGGCTCGAATCGCCCACATGTCGCAAAGCGGCGCGCGACGAACCCCGCGCCCGCGGCAGCTGATCCCAATCAGGAACGGGAACGAGTGCTCGGCACCTTGCGGCCATACTCGGAGGCGTGGTGGGCGATCCATGACGAGATCGAAGCCGAGAACGACAAGCGGCTCGGCACCAAGCTCGTGATCTGCCCTCGCTGCGTTCAGTCGCCGCAGCAAAGCGAGGACGCGACCGGATCGATCCGTTGAGCGAGCTCACGACCGATCCGGGTATGACGCGCGATAAATCCAGGCGTCCCCTCTCCCGCAACACTGGAGAGAGGGGATCGCGACTCAATTGATCATGCAGGCGGTCGCGCCTGTCACATCCCTTCGGCCGGGCAGTTCACCATCCAGGGAATGCCGAACTTGTCGACGCACATGCCAAAGCCCTTGGCCCAGAACGTCTTGCTGAACGGCATGGTGACGCTGCCGCCCTCGGCGAGCGCGTTGAACTTACGCTCGCCATCTGCGGGATCCTTGACGGTGAGCGAGATCGAGAAGCCCTGCGGCTTGTGAAAGTGCTCGGCCGGCGCATCGGAGGCCATCAATACGCTGCCGTCGGGCAACGACATCCGCGCATGCATGATCATCTTCTCGCGGCCGGGCGCGGCGGGCATGTCCGGCGGCGCGTCCGATGACCGCATCATGGCGTCGATCTTGCCGCCCAGGACCTTGGCGTAGAAGTTGAACGCAGCTTCGCAGGTGTCCTGATAGAACAGATAAGCGTTGAGCATCGTTTCTCTCCTCTTCGTTTGCAGTGAGGCTTATTGCTTCTCGGTCAGCTTCTTCAGGCTGGCGAGGCCGGCATCGAAATCCTTGCCGATCATGCTGTCCATGTTGATGAACACCTGCATGATCTTGGACATGAACGGAGCCGGACCGTACATCGCCCATGTGACCAGAGTGGCATCGCCTTGCGGCACAAAGGTGAACTCGGCGGTGTTGTGACCTTCGAACGGCCGCTCGAAATCGAGCTTGATGCGAAGCTTGGACGGCCCGGTCGCCTCGAGGATCTCCATGCGGCCGGCGCCGACATTGTTGTTGCCGTCCCAGGCATAGGTCGCGCCCTTGCCTCCCTCAGATCCACCGAAGGTGCGCTTCATGGCGGGATCGCGGGTCTCATAGGGCGACCAGTTGGTCCAGCGGCGGAAATCGGCGACCTGCGGATAGATCGCACCGGCCGTCGCCTTCACCGCGAGGCTTCGCTCGACGCGGAAGGTGTCAGGCTTTGTCAGGGCGAAGGCAAGGACGCCCACAAGTGCGGCGGCGAGCAGGATGGCAATAATGGCAACGGCTTTCAGCATGAGGAGCTCCGTGGATACGGGCTTAGGACGAACGGGAATGGCGGAGGCCGACAATTGACGACGAAATTATTCTGCCGTCATTCCGGGGCACCCGAAGGGTGAACTATGGTGCGCTATTGCGCACCTGAGGTCTGGTCCTTCGGACCATCCCGGAATGACGCGTGCGGCGTCACTTCACTTTCGCGCCCTGCCGCGCGCCGGACTTCGGCTGGCTGTCCCGGATCAGGCGATCGATGTGCATGCGGATGTGGGCCGCCTCTGCGGACGTGTTGGCAAGTGCGATGGCGCGGTCGAAGGCGACACGCGCCTCGTCGTTGCGGCCGAGCTGCATCAGGAAGGCGCCGCGCACGCCGTAGAAATGGAAGTAGTTGGCGAGCTTCGGCGCAAGCGGCTCGATCAGATCGAGCGCGGCTTGCGGCCCTTGCACCTTCGAGACCGCGACCGCGCGGTTGAGCGTCACCACGGGAGACGGCTGCACAACTTCAAGCGCGCCATAGAGCAGGTCGATCTGCGCCCAGTCGGTCTCCTCCGGCGTCGACGCGCGGGCATGCAATGCAGCGATCGCGGCCTGGATCTGATAGGGCCCGCTGCGGCGGTGGCGCATCGCCTTGTCGATCAGCGCCAGCCCTTCCGCGATCATGGTGCCGTTCCACAGCGAGCGGTCCTGGTCGTCCAGCAGGATCAGCGAGCCATCCGCGGCAAAGCGCGCGGCACTGCGCGCATGCTGCAGCAAGATGAGCGCCGTGAGCCCCATGATCTCCGGCTCGCTCGGAAACAGCCTGAGCAGCAGGCGCCCCAGCCGGATCGCCTCCTCGCAGAGTGGCTTGCGTATCTCCGCGGTGTCGCCGCTCGCCGAATAGCCCTCGTTGAAGATCAGGTAAATCATCGCCGCGACACCGGCGAGCCGCTCGGAGCGCTCGATTGCGCCGGGCGCTTCGAACGGCGTCCCGGCTTCGGCGACCTTCGCCTTGGCGCGGGTGATGCGCTGCTCCATCGCCGCGTCCGACACCAGGAAGGCGCGCGCGATCTGCTTCACGGTAAGCCCCGACACGATGCGCAACGCCAGCGCGATCTGCTGCGTCGCCGGCAATTGCGGATGGCAGCAGATGAACATCAACCGCAGGATGTCGTCGCGGTAGTGCGAGCCGTCCAGCCGTTCGGCCAGCGCGCCTTCGGCGTCGTCGAGATCGGAGATCGCCTGATCGTCCTCCGGCAGCGGCTGCTGCTTGCGGGTCCGGCGCACCTCGTCGATGGCGGCATTGCGGCCGACCATGATCAGCCAGGCCGCAGGATCGCGCGGCGGCCCGTTCTGCGGCCAGGTCTTGAGCGCGCGCAGGGAGGCGTTCTGGAACGCCTCCTCGGCGGTGTCGAGATCGCGGAAATAACGCAGCAGCGCGCCGACCGCCTGGGGTCGCGCCGAGGTCAGCGCGGTCTCGATCCAGCCGGTGTCGGTCTCGCTCACGTCAAATTTCCTCCGGGCCGGAACACGCCGACGGGACGCACCTCATAGGCGCCGCCGGGATTGGCAGCGCCAAGGTCGCGCGCGACGTCGAGCGCCTCATCGAGATTCTTGCAGTCGACGATGTAGAAGCCGAGCAGCTGCTCCTTGGTCTCGGCATAGGGGCCGTCCAGCACCAGCGGCGGATCTTCCTTGCGCAAGGTCGCAGCTGCCGTGGTCGGCAGCAGCCGCGCGACCGGCCCGAGCCGGCCCTGCTGGGTGAGCTTCTCCTGCACCACGGCGAGCTTCTTCATCACGGCCTCGTCCTGCTCCTTGCTCCAGGAGCCGACGAAGTCCTCATCGTGATAGCAAAGGATGGCATAAAGCATAGGCGACACTTTCCTCGTCTGTTCTAAAGACGCGCCAATATGCCCCGCCCCGACAGGACTGCGGAAAAAATTTGCAAGAAAAATCCGGCAGATCGTGCCAAGGAGGGCCTTCGTAAGCGGAACCCGACGAGGCACTTCGAATGACCAAGGGCACACTGGCCGTCCTGATCAACAGCACGCAGCAGAACTGGTTGCCGGAGCGCTGGAAGGCCCGGTTTGATGCTGTCTGCGGCGGCCGCCGTGTGGTGCTGCTGCCGGATCCCACGCTCGATCCCGCCGAGGTGCACTATGCCACGGTGTGGAAGCCGGTGCCCGGCGATCTCGGCGCCTTCCCCAATCTGCGGGCGATCTTCAATCTCGGCGCCGGCGTCGATGCGCTGATGGCGGACAAGAGCCTGCCAAATGTGCCGCTGGTCCGGGTCGCGGTGCCTGACCTCACCAACCGCATGACTGAATATGTCGTGCTGCATGTGCTGATGCACCACCGCCAGGAGCTTTATTTGCGAGACTCGCAGCGGGCAAAACGCTGGGAGCCGAAATATCAATGGCCGGCGAGCGCGGTCACGGTTGGGATCATGGGGCTTGGCACGTTAGGAGCGGATGCGGCCGACGTGCTGCGCCGGCTCGGCTTCCGCGTCGCCGGCTGGAGCCGCAGCCCGCGCACGATCGACGGCGTCGAATGCTTCCATGGCACCGCCGGCATGGATGCCTTCCTGCGCAAGACCGACATCCTGGTCTGCCTGCTGCCGCTGACGCCCGACACGCACGGCATCCTCAACCGCGACGTCTTCACCAAGCTCAACCGCAACAGCCCGCTCGGCGCGCCGGTGCTGATCAATGCCGGCCGCGGGGGCCTGCAGAACGAGGCCGACATCCTCGCCTGCCTCGATGAAGGCACGCTGGGCGCCGCCTCGCTCGATGTCTTCGTGCAGGAGCCGCAGCCGGCGGACAGCCGGTTCTGGACCCATCCCAAGGTGGTGCTGACGCCCCACAACGCAGCCGACACCGACGCGGACGCGATCTCGGCCTATGTCGCCGAGCAGATCGCACGGTTCGAGGCCGGCGGCGCGCTGGAGAACGTGGTGGACCGGGCCAGGGGTTATTGAGGCTCTCGGGATTTTGCGAACGCTGGCGCCTCATGTTCAGTGTCGTCCCCGCCTAGTGCGCAATTGCGCACGGGCGCGGGGATCCATACCGCGTGATCTCTCGATCGCAAACAGAAGCGGTACCGAACGACGAGTCTTCGGCAAACTCCTCCCTGGGGTTATGGGTCCCCGCCTTCGCGGGGACGACGCCTTTGTTTTGGCGGATGGCTTCCCCTCCCCCACAACCACCGCGCTCCGCCGGTATCCCGTTCACCCTCTCTTAGCGAGAAGTTGATAAGCGTTGTTAACCAACGCTCAAACAACGAGTCGGACATGCGCGCGAGCCTCGGCCTCAGGATGCGGATCACGGTTGCCCTCGCGGTGACGGCGGCGGCAACCGCCCTGTTTGCGGTGCTCGGGGCGATGTGGATCATCGCGGGGATCATCGACCGCGCCGACCAGCGCGAGCTGCACAGCCATTATGATGCCCTTCAGTCGCGCATCGCCGAGGAATCGCACCGGGCCGCCGCCATGAGCACGGTCGTGGCCGCGATGCCGGCGACGCAGGATGCGATGGCCAAGCAGGACCGCAACGCCCTGATAGCCCTGTTCGGGCCGGTCTTTGCCGCGACCAAATCGGAATACGGTGTCGAGCAATTCCAGTTCCATGTGGCGCCAGCGACCTCGTTCCTGCGCGTGCACCAGCCCGCCAAGTTCGGCGACGACCTCAGCGGATTCCGCAAGACCGTCGTCGTCGCCAACCAAGATCGCAAGGTCGTGGTCGGCCTCGAAGGCGGCGTCGCCGGGCTCGGCATCCGCGGCGTGGTGCCGATCGCGCAAGGGGCTAAGCATCTCGGCTCGGTCGAATTCGGCCTGACCTTCGGCCAGTCCTTCCTCGACGATTTCAAGACCAACCGCCATGTCGACGTCGCCTTCCACCTCGCCGACGGCTCGGGCTTCAAGCTGTTCGGCGGCACGCTGAAGGGCAAGAGCTTCTTCGACGCGGCCGATTACGGCCGCGCTACCACAGGCAACTTCACGGTGAAGCGGGCCAAGCTCGACAACACGCCGGTGGCAGCGCTGCTCGGCCCGATCAAGGATTTTTCCGGAAAGCCGCTCGGCGCCGTCGAGTTGGTGATGGACAATGCCGATTACGAGGCCTCGGCCGACCGCGCCTGGATGCTCGCGATCGCGATCGCCGCGATCGGGCTCTTGCTTGCCGCCATCGTCGGCTATCTCATCGCCCGCAGCATCTCGCGTCCGATCCTCTCCATCACGTCCGTCATGCGTGAGCTCGCAGACGGCCGGACCGACGTCACCATCCCCGCCAGCAAGGCGAACGACGAAGTCGGGGCGATGGTGAAGGCGGTCGCGGTGTTCCGCGACAACGCCGTCAATTTTGGCAAGCTTCAGGCCGAGCAGCTGGAGGCCAAGGCGCAGTCCGAAGCGGAGAAGCGGCGCGCCTTCGCCGCCCTTGCCGACAATTTCGAGGCCAGCATCCGCGACGTCGTCACCACGGTGTCCTCAGCTGCGGTCGAGATGGAGCATACGGCGCGGTCGATGTCGGCCATCGTCGAGCAGTCCCGACAGCAAACCGGCGCCGTGTCGTCCGCCTCGGCGCTTGCCTCTGAAAACGTGCAGACCGTCGCGGCAGCGGCCGAGGAACTGTCTTCCTCAATGACGGAGATCAGCCGTCGTCTGGCTCATGCGACCGAGGTGGTCGGCAAGGCCGCCAGCGACGGACGGCAGTCGAATGCGCGTGTGCAGAGCCTGGCTGAGGCTGCGCAGAAGATCGGCGACGTCGTCTCCTTCATCAACGGCATCGCGGGCCAGACCAACCTGCTGGCGCTGAACGCGACGATCGAAGCGGCGCGCGCGGGCGAAGCCGGCCGCGGCTTTGCCGTGGTCGCTTCCGAGGTCAAGGCACTGGCGACGCAGACGGCGAAGGCGACCGAGGAGATCGGGGCGCAGGTCAACGCGGTGCAGGGCGAGACATCAGGCGCTGTGGACGGCATCCAGTCGATCTGCGCGACGATCCAGCAGGTCGACGAAATCTCCGCCGCGATCGCCGCAGCCGTCGGCCAGCAGGGCACGGCGACGCAGGAGATCGCACAGAACGTCCAGCAGGCGGCCGCCCGCACCGGCGAGGTCTCACAGAACATCTCCGGTGTCACTGCCGGCATCGCCGCAACGGGCACGGCGGCGGAGGAAGTGCTGGGTTCGGCGATCGAGCTGTCGAAGCAGTCGCAGCGGCTGCGGGACGAGGTGGATCGCTTCCTCGCGCAGATCCGGGCTGCGTAACTGGACGAGGACCAGCGCGGCCAATTCGGTGTCGTCCCCGCGAACGCGGGGACCCATACCGCGTGATCGCTCGATAGCGCTCTGTTCTAGTACCGAAGACCCCTCAGCTCCGAATCTTCGCCAAACCCCTCCCTGGGGTTGGGTCCCGGATCTTCGCTCCGCTTCGCTGCGCTTGTCCGGGACGACAGCTAGGGCTTGGTCCCCACCATCACATCAATCGCGCCCTTCACGATCGCCTCCAGCTCCTTGCGCGCCACGCGCGCGCGGGAGCGGATGGCGATGGTGTGGACTGTGGCTGATGCGACCTGTGCCAGCACGACCGGATCGGCGCTCTCCGGCAGCTCGCCGTTCTCCTTGGCGCGACGGAAGCAGTTTGCAAAAGCCTTGTCGAGCTCGGTGAGACCGTCGAGCACCATGGCGCGAATCTCGGGATCGCCAACGGCCTCTGACGCCGCGGTCACCACCGTAAAGCAGCCGCGCGGACCGGTCTCGCCCGAGAGATAGATGTTCAGCGCGGAGGCGAAGATGCGTTCCAGCCGCTGACGCACCGGCATTTCCTCGCGGAAGATCGCGGCCATCGAAGCCCGCGCTTCCTCGCGGTAGCGCTGATAGCTCTTGATGTAGAGCTCGCGCTTGTCGCCGAAGGCGCCGTAAAGGCTCGGGCGATTCATGCCGGTGGCCTCGCTGAGATCGTCGAGCGAAGTCGCGGCAAAACCCTGCTTTCGGAACAGGTCGAGCGCCTTGCCGAGTGCAACGTCGGGCTCGTAGGCGCGCGGACGGCCGCGGCGCTTAGGTTGGCCGCGGCCCTCGGGTTCATTGGCAGCAGCTGGCGGCTTCGATTTTTGTACCATTTCGCAAATAATCCTTGACCGACCCCATATTATGCAAGATGGTACAAAAATCAATCTGGCCAGGTTGAGCGAAATCTCAGGAATTGCCCAAGGAGGCTACAGATGGATCTCTATTTCTCGCCGCTCGCCTGTTCGATGGCAACCCGCGTCGCGCTGTATGAAGCCGGTGCCGAGGCGAAATATCTCGAGGTCGACCCGCCGACCAAGACCGTGCTGAGCGACGGCTCCGACTTCCGCGCCGTCAATCCGATCGGCCTGGTGCCGACGCTGCGCACCGACGAGGGCGTGGTTCTGACCGAGAACGCGGCAATCCTGCAATACGTCGCCGACCGCTTCCCGCAATCCGGGCTCGGCGCCGCGGCAGGCATCGATCGCACGCGTCTGCATCAATGGCTATGCTTCATCGGCACCGAACTTCATAAGGGCCTCTTCATCCCGCTGCTCGACCGCAAGGCGCCGCAGGAGACCAAGGCCTATGCCCTCGAGAAGAACCTGTCGCGGCTCGACTATCTCGACAACTACCTGAAGGGGCGCGACTTCCTGCTCGATCATTTCAGCGTCGCCGACGCCTATCTGGTCACGGTCATCAACTGGACCATGGCGACGCCGCCGATCGAGCTCGCGAAATGGCCGAACGTGAAGGCCTATTACGAGCGCCTGCGCCAGCGGCCGTCAGTTGCGAAGGCGGTTGCGGAAGAGTTCGAGCTGTACAAGGCCGAGCTCGCGCGCAAGAAGGCGGCGGCGTAGGCCGAACTGAACACCCCTTCGCTCTTGCTCGCGCAAGACGTCGTCCCGGTCGACAAGCCGGGACAACGTTTGGCGCGCCTCTCTCGTGTCCCGGACGCGCTGCAGCGTTCTTACGCTGCTGCGCAGAGCCGGGACCCAGATGGCCGCACATTCCGCTGATGCATTGGCCCCGGCTCTGCAGCGCACTGCAACCATCGACGCTTCGCATCGCCGGGCGCGTTTCGCTGCGTCCGGGGCATGAGACCGTTGTTTGGCGATAGTTCGTAGGATGGGTAGAGCGAAGCGAAACCCATCAACGCTTGTTCCACGTTGAAACATGATGGGTTTCGCAAGGGCTCCACCCATCCTACGACATCGTTTCATCTGCACATACCTTCGCGTTCTCGCGGCTTGTTTCGCCCGAGCTTTGCTGATCTCTTCCGCCCTCTCGAAAGCAAGGGCGCAGGGAAGGCCGGGCGCCGGCTGGCACCCGAAGTCCCGCGTGTGCGAAAAGAAGCGCGCACGGGGTGGACGACAGGTGATGCCGGTCGCCCGGCCTTCCCTGCGCGATGGTTTTCACGGTGTCCTTCGTGCTCTCCTCGGGGAGCGATGCACTATTGCCCCCGTCGCCTTGCGGGAATAATCGATGCGCGCGCCGGTTGGCCGCCACATCTCCGCAGGACTTGACGCACAGACCCCGGGCGTCAGGACCACACGACTTCTTCGTCCGCGCACATCCTCGCTGGGTTCTCCACGGCTGGCGTGCGCTCGCCGTCGAGGCCATTCGAAGATGCTGTCAGCGCCGTGTCGTATCGCGCCTGCCGCTGCTCACGGTCTCCCGCCCTGCAGCCACCATTCGCGCCGACGCCGTCGGCCACCGCATCCCGGCCCGCGTCCCGTGACGATCGCGAAACGCCCCTTGTGGCGGGCGGGATGCTTCAGCTTGTACGGCAAAACCGAACTTCTGTAAATTCGAATATTTTTGTAAGGAGCTATCGACCCAGCGTTGGCGTGTTTTGGCCGTCGGACACCACAACGGATGGTAGGTGGGAGAGCCGGGCGGCCTGGCTGGGAGCTATTGAAAAAGTCGGCGACGAGACGTTGATTACCCGTACAGCACCCGCGGTAAAATCGTGACGATGCCGGGCCAGAGCGTCAGCAGCAGCACGAAGCCAACCATGATCATGAGATAGGGCAACGTGACACGCGCGATGTAGCCGAGGCCGTCCTCGGTGAGGCCCTGGATGACGAACAGGTTGAAGCCCACGGGCGGCGTGATCTGCGCCATCTCGACCGCGAGCACGAGGAAGATTCCGAACCAGATCTCGTCGAATCCCGCCCCCTTCACGATGGGCAGCACGATCGGCAAAGTCATCACGATCATCGAGAAGCCGTCGAGGAAGCAGCCGAGGATCAGGTAGAAGACGACCAGCACCACGATCAGCATGAAGGGCGACAGGCCGAGCCCCTTGACGAAGGCGGCCACGGCTTGAGGGATGCCGAGGAAGGCCGCGGCATTACCGAGGATCGAGGCGCCGAGCACGATCAGCGCGATCATCGAGCAGGTCACGACCGAGCCGATCAGCACGTCGCGCATCACCTGCTGCGACATCGAGCCCTGCGCCCAGGCGACCAGCGCCGCGCCGAGCACGCCGACGGCGGCGGCTTCCGACGGCGTCGCGAGCCCGCCATACATCGAGCCGAGCACGCAGGCGATCAGGAACAGCGCCGGCGCGAGGTCCTTCAGCGCGGCGAAGCGCTCGCTCCAGGGCACCTGCGAAAGCTTCGCTTCCGTTTCCGGCACCATCGCGGGCTTGAGGCTCGTATGCAGCATCACCCAGCCCATGAAGGTGGCGGCGAGCAGCAGGCCGGGCAGCACGCCGGCGGTGAACAGCTTCAGGATCGAGACGTCGCCGAGCACACCGTAGATAATCATGATGTTGGACGGCGGGATCAGGAAGCCGAGCGTGCCGGCGCCGGCGAGCGAGCCGATCGCGATGTCGCGCGAATAGCCGCGGCGCAGCAGCTCGTTGAGCGACATGCGGCCGATCACCTGCGTGGTCGCGGCCGACGAACCGGAGATCGCCGCGAAGATGGTGCAGCCGATCACGTTGACATGCAGAAGCCGGCCCGGCAGAAGCCCGGCCCAGGGCGCCAGCCCCTGAAACAGCGAGCGCGACAGGCGGGTGCGAAACAGCAGCTCGCCCATCAGGATGAACAGCGGAAGCGCCAGCAGTTCCTGCGTGGTCAGGATGTTCCAGGCGTACTGCGGCAACAGCTTGTCGAGCGGGATCGAGCGGAACATCGCGAGCAGAAGCGTCGCGGTGAGCGCGAGAGTGAGGCCAATCCACACGCCGCAGGCCAGCAGCGCAAACAGGATCGCGAACAGGGCGACAACTTCGATGGTCATGCGATCTTGAATCCGGGTGCGGGCGCTGCGGTCATTCGACGGGAGAGGCTTTCATGCGATGATCCTCCAGCGGCAGACCGATCACGGCCTGGATCGCGCGTGCCAGGAATTGCAGCGTGAGCAGCAGCATGCCGAAGGTGACGACGGCCTCCGGAAACCACAGCGGGGTATCGCTCGAGGTCGAGACCTGGCCGCGCGTATACGCGGCAAAGGCGAACTTCGCCATGGCTGAGGTCAGGAACGCCATGAAGGCGAAGCCGGCGGCCGCCGAGAGAATCTCGAGCGCGCGCTGCACCGGCACTGGTGCATTCTTGAGCAACAGCACGACGCGGATGTGGCCGCCGACGCGCAGGGTCATGGCGGCGCCGAAGGTGAAGGACGCCGCCATCAGATAAGACGAGTACTCCCAGGCAATCGAGATCGTCGGCGGGAAGAACGACAGGAAATTCGAGAGGAAGCGCGTTGCGACCTCGCACAGCATCAGCAGCGTCAGCGTCAGGAGACAACCGCCGCCGATCCAGCCGTCGAGGCGGCCGAGCCGGTCGATGCCGTCGAGCAGGATACGCAGCGGCGCGGGCGCCGCTGCGTTGAGGCTTTGCGGTGCTTCGGACGAAACGCTCACCACCACTCCGCCCTCAGCCGCGCTTCATTTCAGCGAGATAGGACCGTACCGGCTTGTCCGCAGCCGGAACGCGCTTGATGAAGGCATCCAGCTGCGGCGCCGTCTTGGCGCGAATGTCCGTCATCATCGCGTCCGAGACCGGCACCACCTCCATGCCGCCCTCCTTGAGGCGGTTGAGGCTGTCGACGTCGGCCTTGAGCGAGTTGGCCCAGAAGCCGGGCTCCATCTTCGCCGCGATATCCGCGACGAGCTTCTGCTGATCGGCGCCGAGCGCCTTCCAGGAATCCAGATTGACGGTGAGCATCTGCGACGACCAGACGTGGTTGGTCGGGTAGACGTATTTCAGGAATTCCCAGAACTTGCCGTCGACGCCCGATACCGACGAGGTGGAGACGCCGGCCACCGCGCCGGAGGCGAGCGCGGGAATCGTTTCGCCCCAGGGGATCATCACGGCGGCCATGCCGACCGCATTCAGCATATCGACCGCATTCTTGTCGGGCACGCGGATCTTGATGTTCTTCAGACCCTCGACGTCGGCGACTTTTGCCTTGAGGTGCAGATACTGCGTCGGCCAGGGCACAATGTAGAGGATCTTCTGGTTGTTGCGTGCAGCGATCTTCTCGTATTCGGGCCGCACATATTTGTGCAGGACCTTCAACTCGTCCACGGAGCCGCAGAGGAACGGGATGCTCTCGACGCCCATGAAGGGCTCGTCGCCGACCTGCTGGATGTTGAGAACGTCGGCGAGCGGCACCAGGCCGTCGCGCACGGCGCGCAAATGCTCGGGTCCCTTGAAGCCGAGCTGGCCACCGGCCTTCACGGTGATCGCGACCGAGCCGCCGGTCTGCTTCTTCACCTCCTCGGCGAAGGCCATCGCATTCTGAGTGTGGAAATTGCCGTCGGGCCAGACCGTCGACATGTCCCAGCTTGTCGTCGCTGCCCGGGCGCGGGTCGAGATGTGGCCGGCGGCGAGCAGCGTCGCTGCGCCCGCGGTGAAGTTCCGTCGCGTGATCATTGCTCCCCCTCCGTTTACAAGCGCACTGACTTCAGCGCGCGTACCCATAAATTGCAGCCGCATTGTCCGAAGATACGAGGCCGCTTTCGATGTCGTCCTTGACCGCCGCGCGATCGCGCGTCGTGGGAGCACCGATGCCGGCGCCGCCGGGCGTCAGCACGACAAGCCGGTCGTCCGGCGGCACCTGCTGAAATCCTTTTCCACGCAGCTTTTTTCCAGACTTGAGGCCGACATAGCCGGCCTCGCCGTTCTTGCCGCCATCGCGCCCGCGCGGCGGATGATCGATGCGGTCGAACGCCGCCAGGATGTCGAAGGGCGCATCGACGCCGCTGCCGACCTCGATGATCTGGCCGAGGCCGCCGCGGGTGCGCCCTGCCCCGCCGGAATCCGGACGCAGCTCCTTGCGCCAGAAGATCAAAGGCGTCTGCGTCTCCGCGATCTCGACCGGCGTGCCGCGCACGCCGCTAGGATAGGCGGTGGCCGACAGCCCATCCTTGCCGAAGCGCGCACCGGTGCCGCCATTGGAGGTCACCGCCATCGAGAATCCGTAGTTGCCGCCGACGCCGGAGCGGGTCTGGCCGCGGACGTTGAGATTCCACAGGCACGAGGTGCCTTCCGCGGGCACGCGCTCGGGAATGATCTGACGCAGGCAGCCGAACACGACGTCGGGCAGCATCTGGCCGATGATGTGGCGCGAGGCGACCGGCGCGGGCTTGGGTGCATTGAGGATCGCGCCTGCGGGTGCCGACACCGTCAGCGGCGACAGCGAGCCGGCATTGTTCGGGATCTGCGACGCCACGACGCAGCCGAGGCCGAACACGGTATAGGCGGTGGTGTAGGACAAGGGCACGTTAATGCCGAACTTCGAGGCCGCGGAGGTGCCGTCGAAATCGACATGGATGCCCGCATCCGAGATCGTCAGCGTCGCCGCCAGCGTCACCGGGGCATCATAGCCGTCGACCACCATCGTGTTGCGCCAGCTGCCCTTCGGCAGCTTTGCGATTTCGGCGAGAACCGCCTCGCGGGAGCGGTCGCAGATGTAATCGCCGAGCTCATCGAGCGTGTCGATGCCGAACTCGGTCATCATCTCGACCAGTCGCTCGCAACCGACGTCGTTGCAGCCCGCGAGCGAATAGGTGTCGCCTTCGGTATCGATCGGCAGCCGCGTGTTGGTGCGGATCATCGCCATCAGCGTCTCGTTGACGACGCCCTGGTCGATCAGCTTCAGCATGGGGATGTAGAGCCCCTCCATGAACACGTCGGTGGCGTCAGGCCCGAAGCCGATGCCGCCGATGTCCATCAGATGGCTGGTGCAGGAGAACAGCGCGACCGGCTTGCCGTCCTTGAAGCAGGGCGTGGTGACGACGAAGTCGTTGAGATGACCGGTGCCCATCCAGGGATCGTTGGTGATGTAGGCATCGCCCTCCTTCATCGTCTCGATCGGGAAGTGGTTGATGAAGTGCTTGACCGATTCCGCCATCGAATTGACGTGACCGGGCGTGCCCGTCACCGCCTGCGCCAGCATCCGCCCCTTGAGGTCGAACACGCCAGCCGAGAGGTCGCCGCATTCGCGCACGATCGGGCTGAAGGCGGTGCGGAGCAGCACCTGGGCCTGCTCCTCGACCACGGCGATCAGCCGGTGCCACATGATCTGAAGGTCGATCAGGCTCGCGCCACTTGCCTTGCTCATGATCAAGCCGCCTTTCGTTCCATGACGATGCTGCCGGCACCGTCGATATGGGCGTCAAAACTGGTGGAGACGAAGGTGGAGGTCTCGTCCTCCGCGATCACGGCCGGGCCTGCGATGGTCGCCCCCGGCGCCATGTCCTCGCGGCGATAGAGCGGGATCTCGATCACCTCGCCGGCGCGGCCGTCGAAGAATTTGCGGCTGCCGATAGCCTTGCCGGCAGGCTTGCGTGTGACGGCGGCAACGGTGGACGGATTGCGCGCCTCGGTGGTCGCAAGCACCGACCAGCTCAACACCTCGATGGCAGCGCCCGGAATCGGCCGCTCGAACATCGCGGAATAGTCCGCCTCGAACTTCTGGCGCAGGCCGGCGAGATCGGCCCCCGTCAGCCGCCGGTTCGGCAGCTCGACCGAGATCTCATGGCCCTGGCCGACATAGCGCATGAAGGCGGCACGTCGCTCGCGCACCGGCGCACCGGCAGCGCCAGGCTCGACCAGCGCGCGCGCCTCGGTCACCATCTCCTGCAGGAGATCCGACACAGCTTCAGTGTCGAAATCATCGAGCCGGACATGTCGGCTGCGCACGAGCTCATAGGCGATCGGTGCCGCGAGGAAACCGACGGCCGAGCCGACGCCGGCATTGGAGGGCACGATCACGCGGGAAACGCCGATCTTCTCGGCAACGCGCGCCGCATGCAACGGCGCGGCGCCGCCAAAGGCGATCAGCGTGTGCTGGCCGACAATCTCGCCGCGCTCGACCGCATGGACACGCGCCGCACTTGCCATGTTCTCGCAGACGACCTCGTGCACGGCATAGGCCGCAGTCTCTGCCGACAAGCCGAGCGGCTCGCCGACATCACGCAGCAGCGCCTGCTTCGACAGCTCCGGGTCAAGCTTGATGGTGCCGGCTGCGAACGCATCGGGATCGATCATGCCGAGCGCTACGTCCGCATCGGTCACGGCCGGACGCTGGCCGCCGCGGCCATAGCAGGCCGGGCCCGGCTCGGACGACGCACTCTCGGGCCCGACGGTGACGCGCTTCATCGCGTCGACATGGGCGATCGAGCCGCCGCCGGCGCCGATCTCGACCATCTCGATCACGGGAATGCGCACCGGCAGGCCGGAGCCTTTAAGGAAACGTGCGGCGCGATCGACCTCGAACACGCGCGAGGTCTCGGGTTGATATTTTTCGATCAGGCAGATCTTTGCCGTGGTGCCGCCCATGTCGAAGGACAACACCTTGCTCTCGCCAAGACGCGCCGCGATCTGGGCCGCGAAGATCGCGCCGCCGGCAGGCCCGGATTCGACGAGACGCACCGGAAAGCGCCGTGCCGTCTCGATCGAAGTGACGCCACCACCTGACGTGACGAGATAAATGGCGCCGCGGAACTGCTCGACCTGCAAGGCGTCGGCCATGCGGGCGAGATAACCGTCGATCAGGGGTTGCACATAGGCGTTGGCGACCGCTGTCGATGTGCGCTCATACTCGCGAATCTCCGGGCAAACGGCCGAAGACACGGTCACGGAGATGCCCGGCATCTCCTCGGCCAGGATCGCGGCCGCACGTCGCTCGTGCTCGGGGTTGGCGTAGGAGTGCAGGAAGGCGATCGCGACGCTCTGGACACCCAGCTCACGCAATTTCGGCGCGAGTGCACGCACCGCCGCTTCGTCGAGCGCGAGACGGACGGCGCCGTGGGCGTCGACGCGCTCGGGCACGGTGAAACGCAGGCTGCGCGGCGCCAGCGGCCTCGGCTTGTCGATTCCGAGATCATATTGATCATAGCGGCTCTCGGTGCCGATATCGAGCACGTCGCGAAAGCCTTCGGTCGCGATCAGGGCCGTCTTGGCACCGCGGCGCTCGATGATGGCGTTGGTCGCCAGCGTGGTGCCGTGAATGAAGACGTCGATGTCGCTGATATGCGCGCGCGCGTCTGCGAGAATGAGACGCATGCCGTCCAGCACGGCCTGTTCGGGACGCTGCGGCGTCGTCAGCAGCTTGCGCGTCTTGCGATCCAAACCCACGTCCAGCACGATGTCGGTGAACGTGCCACCGATATCGACGGCAAGCCGCACCTCGGCTCCCTCAAGCATTCCAAATTCTCCGCGCTGATCGTCAAGTCTGAGGTCGAAAGCGCAGCAATTTCCATGCCATGGACGACAAGGACAACGCCGCGCCCGGCCATTCTGCTTGGCACCTATGCAATAGGCAAGCTGAGTTCGCCGCCCGCGCGATCAGAGCAGGAATGCAAGCGCCGCCTCGCACCGCTCCCCGACCTTCAGCGTCAGGAGATCGTCGGCGCGGGTGCGGCCGAGATTGACCGCCGCAATCGGAATATTGCGCTGCGCGGCAGCCTGTACGAAGCGGAATCCGGAATAGACCATCAGCGAGGAGCCGACGACGAGCATGGCGTCGGCCTGCGCCAGATGATCCTGCGCGGTGGCGACGATGTCGCGGGGCACGTTCTCGCCGAAGAACACGACGTCGGGCTTGAGGATGCCGCCGCAGGCTTCGCAAGGGGGCACGTGGAAAGACGAAAAATCCTCGTGCTCCAGATCAGCGTCGCCATCGGGTGCATCGGCCGCATCGAGCGTCAGCCACGCCGCATTCGCCCGACCAAGCGCATGCTGAAACTCATCGCGCGGCGTCTTGCGGCCGCAGCCCATGCAGCGAACCAGATCGAGCCGGCCGTGCAGGTCGATCACCTGGCGGTGGCCGGCGGACTGATGCAGCCGGTCGACGTTCTGGGTCAGCAGCATCCCGCACCGGCCGTTCGCCTCGAGCCGGGCCAGCGCACGATGCGCATCGTTCGGGCGAGCCTGGCCGAACCGCCGCCAGCCGATCAGGCTGCGCGCCCAATAGCGCCGCCGCGTATGCTCGTCCGACATGAAGGACTGGAAGTTGACCGGTTGGGTCCGCTTCCAGTCGCCATTGCTGTCGCGATAATCGGGAATGCCCGAATTGGTGCTGCAGCCGGCACCGGTCAGCACGAACAGCTTTTCGTGCCGGCCGACGAAATCCTGGAGCGGGGAGCTTGCCCGTGGAGCGTTTACCATTGCGCAGATGTAGTCTGCGCGGGCCGGTTTTGCCAGATCATCGCAGTCCGCGGCGCATCGCGACCCGGATGGACGGCTATCGCGGGGACCGGCGGCCGGTGAGATCGAGCGGACGCACTTTCTCTTGTCCGGCAATGCGGGCGGCTTGCTGCAGCGTCAGTCGGAATTCATCCCGCTTCTCGTGCACCGAGGCTATCGCATTCCCGACCGCAACTCCGAGGCCGACCAGTGCCGCTTCCGAAAGCTGCAGGCTTGCCTCGATGGTTTCCGGCACCGCATCGGTTGCGCCGATCGCATAGAGGTGGCGGGCATGGTCGGCGTCCCGCGCACGTGAAACGATCAGCACATCCGGCCGCACCGCCCGGATCCGCTCGACGACAGCATCGATCGCCGGCCGCGACTGGATGGTAATGATCACACCGGTCGTCTGCATCAGGCCGCAAGCTTCGAGGAAACCGAGCTCTGTCGCGTCACCAAAATAGACCTTGTGACCGTCGCGGCGGTCGCGCGCCACGGCGACGGCCTCGTGATCGACCGCGATGTAGTTCAGGCCGTGGCTGGTGAGCAGCGAACAGACGACTTTTCCAACGCGGCCGTAGCCGACCACGATGGCCTGCGCCCGATCGCCGGGCGGCCGAACCGCCAGTTCGGGATCGGGCGAGCGCTCAGGACCCAGCTTCGCGGCCAATCGTCGTCCGAGCGCGCCCAAAAGCGGCGTCAAGGCCATCGTTACGGCGGTGACAGCGACGGCAAAGCTCGACACGCGCGGCTCGATCAGACCGCCGGCCGCCGCCATTCCGATGCTGACGAACGCGAATTCGCCGACGGGACCGAGCAGGAAGCCGATCTCGATCGCCGTCGCCCAGGAGAGCTTGAAGAGCCGGCCGAGGAGGATGAGCACGATCGCCTTGCCGACGAGAATGCCGATGACCGCGGCCAGCAACCAACCAGGCTCGCGCATGAACACGCGGAAGTCGATGGCCATGCCGACGGTGAAGAAGAAGATGCCCAGCAGCAGGCCCTTGAACGGCTCGACGGTGGCCTCAATGGCCTTACCATACTCCGTTTCCGCCAGCATCAGTCCCGCAACGAATGCTCCGAGCGCCATCGACAGGCCTGCCTGGTGGGCGGCAATCCCTGCGCCGACGATGACGAACAAGGTCGCGGCAACAAACAGCTCCGTCGAATGGGTGCCTGCAACCATCTGGAACAGCGGCCGCATCAGCAGCCGCCCGAGCAGAGTGAGGACAGCGACGGCCAGCGCGGCCTTCAGGATTGCGCTGGAGATGTGCGCCAGGACGGAGCCGTCACTCCCGGCGCCGAGCACCGAGACGAAAACCAGAATGGGAACGACTGCGAGGTCCTGGGCCAGCAGCACCGAGAAGGTCGCGCGACCGGCAGTGGTCGCAAGTCGTTTCTCAGTGGACAAAAGCTCGAGCACGATCGCCGTCGAGGACAGCGCAAGGCTCGCGCCCAGGATGACGGCCGTATCCGAGCTCTGCCCGGAGAGAAGCGTCACGCCGAAAATCATGGCGGACGTCGCCAGCACCTGCAGGCCGCCAAGCCCGAACACCAGGCGTCGCATCGTGACGAGCCGCCTGAAAGACAGTTCGAGCCCAATCAGGAACAGCAGGAAGACGATGCCGAGATTGGCGATACCCTCGACGTTCTGCGCGTCGGCGACGGTGACCCAGTACAGGAGCGGGAGCTGCTGAACGAGCGAGCCGAGCCCGAGCGGACCGAGAATGGCGCCGGCGCCGAGATAGCCCAGCACGGGATTGATGCCCCAATGGCGGACAATCGGCACCACGACACCGGCCGTGCCGAGGACCACCAGCGCGTCGCTGTAGGCATTGATGTTGATGGTTGTGGTCACGAGCCCTTCATGTGTCGACGCTTGCCAATAGCGGCAGCGTCGTCCACGGTCGATAGCACACGGCGCCGCAGACCCCTACCCGGCCGAACCGCCATCCTCACAGTCCCAAACTGAGGTCAACTCGCCCAGTTCTCGCGAAACTCGGGGAATAGCGTCATGCCTCCGCAGGCGTAGAGGGTCTGCCCCGTGATGTAGCTCGCATCGTCCGAGGCGAGGAAGGCGAATACGGCGGCGATCTCCTCCGGCGTGCCGACACGCCCCATCGGAATGTGGCTGGTGACGACGCCGCGCTTTTCGGGATCGCCAGTCCAGGCCGCGTTGATCGGCGTGTCGATCGCGCCAGGCCCGACCGCGTTGACGCGAATGCCGCGGCCGGCGAACTCCAGCGCCAGCGTGCGCGTCAGATTGGCCATGCCACCCTTGCTGATCGAATACGCGAGATAGCCGGGTTTCGGGATGATCTGGTGCACGCTGGAGCAGTTGATGATGGAGCCCCCTCCTCCGCGCGCCACGAGATGCGCGAGCGCCTTCTGGGCGCAGAGCACGGCACCGTTCAGGTTGACGTCGATGATCCGGCGATAGGTCTCGATGTCGAGCGCCTCGCTCGGCGACTCCCGCTGGAAACCGGCATTGTTGACAAGACAATCGAGGCGTTTCCAGCGCGCCAGAATCGTCTCGAACATCGCGGCGATCTCCTGTTCGTTGCCGACATCGGCCTTGACGATGAAATGATCGAGCTTGCCATGGCCGCGATCGCCCGATGCCGTGCGTGCATGCGCCAGCGTCTCCTCGGCCCCTTCAGGGTGACCGAAATAATTGATGGCGACGGTCGCGCCCTCTTGCGCGAGCCGGATGGCGACGGCGCGGCCGATGCCCTGCGAGGCGCCGGTCACCAGGGCGTATTGGCCAACGAGGCGCGAGGGAAAGGAGGTCGAGCGATCGGTTTGCGGCATGGGTTCTCTCCGGGATGTCTCATCATCGACGGACGGCGGGTTTTGTTCCATCCCTTTCGTGCATCGCTGGGATTCATTCCGCGCGGCGCGCGAGTGGCGAGGTCAGGATCTGGTAGAGGATGATGGCGCCAAAAGTTGCGGTGCCGATCCCGCCGATCGTGAACGCGCCAAATTTGAGCGTGAGGTCGCCCGCACCGGCGGTCAGCGCCACGGCGAGGGTGATCAGGTTTGCAGGATTGGCGAAGTCGACCTTGTTCTCGACCCAGATCCGGCCGGCCATCGCCGCAATCAGCCCGAACAGCACGATCGAGAGGCCGCCGATGACGGGCCCCGGGATCGACAGGATCAGCGCGCCGAATTTCGGCGAGAAGCCAAGCAGGATCGACACGATGGCGGCGAAGGCGAACAGCAATGTCGAATAGACCTTCGTCGCCGCCATAACGCCGATATTCTCGGCATAAGTGGTGACGCCGGTGCCGCCGCCGCAGGCCGCCACGATGGTCGCAAGGCTGTCGGCGAACAGGGCGCGGCCGAGATAGGCATCCAGACTCCGGCCCGTCATGGCGCCGACGGCCTTGATGTGACCGAGGTTCTCGGCGACGAGAATGATCGCAACCGGCGCGATCAGAAAGATCGCATCGGCCTGGAATGTCGGCGTGGAAAAGCTCGGCATGCCGAGCCACGGCGCGGCCGAAAGCTGAGTGAAGTCGATCGGCTTGCCGAAACCGAGGCCGTTGGCGAACAGCAAGTACAGAAGATATCCACCGATCGCGCCGAGGATGATCGGCAGGCGGCGCCACAGGCCTGGCGCCGCAACGGCCACCACGCCGATGATCAGAACGGTCGCAAGCCCGATTCCCGTATCGAACGTGCCGGCGCTCACCGCCTTGACCGCCACGGGCGCGAGGTTGAGGCCGATCGCCGCGACCACCGCACCGGTGACGGCCGGTGGCAGCAGCCGCTCGACCCAGCCGACCCCCGACCACATCACGATGAGCGCGATCACGCCATAGAGCACTCCGGCTCCGACGATGCCGCCAAGCGCGACCGACAGATTCGGGTTCGGCCCCTGCCCGGCATAGCCGGTGGCGGCGATCACGACAGCGATGAACGCGAAGCTCGAGCCGAGATAGCTCGGCACGCGCCCGGCGACGATGACGAAGAAGATCAGCGTGCCGATGCCGGAGAACAGGACGGCGACGTTGGGATCGAAACCCATCAGCAGCGGCGCGATGATCGTCGAGCCCGACATGGCGACGCAATGCTGGAGACCGGAGACGATCGTCTGGCCCCATGACAGCCGCTCCTCCGGCATGATCACGCCCGAGGTCTTCAACGTCCAACGGGGGAAATAGATTTGCTGTTGCCGGCCGGAGCCTGAAGAAGTCGACATGTTCCCCCCAGTTGCGGTGCAGCGACCGATCTTCGTGCGAACAGACAAAAATGTGATTGTCGCTTCTGCGGCGACCATCACATGATGCAAGCCATGCAAGATCGAAATCACGCAAAATCAATGCGTTCCGGGGCCACTCTATGACACAAGTCGCGATCCAGCCAGCCATCCGTCGCCGGCAACAGCCCTGGTACAAGATCCTCTACGTGCAGGTGCTGATCGCGATCGCGCTCGGCGTACTCATCGGCTATTTCTACCCCGATCTCGGCAAGGCCTTGAAGCCGCTCGGCGACGGCTTCATCGCGCTGATCAAGATGATGATCGCGCCGGTGATCTTCTGCACTGTGGTGCACGGCATCTCCTCGATGGGCGACCTCAAGCGCGTCGGCCGATTCGGGCTGAAGTCGCTGATCTATTTCGAGACGGTCTCGACCGTCGCGCTCGCGGTCGGCCTCCTGGTCGGCGAGATTCTACAGCCCGGGCACGGCTTCAATATCGATCCCGCCACGATCGATCCGAAATCAGTGGCCACCTACGTCACCAAAGCCAAGGAAGAAGGCATCGTCGCCCATCTGATGGCGATCATCCCCGACAGCTATTTGGGCGCGATCGCGCGCGGCGATCTTTTGCAGGTGCTGCTGATCTCGATCCTGTCCGGCTTCGCCATCGCCTTCCTCGGCAAAGCCGGCGAGCCCATTGCGGACGCGATCGACAAGGCCGCGAAGATGTTCTTCGGCATCATCCGCATCATCGTGCGCGTCGCCCCGATCGGCGCCTTCGGCGCGATGGCGTTCACGGTCGGCGCCTACGGCCTCGGCTCGCTGATCAATCTCGCCGCCCTGATCGGCACGTTCTATCTCACCAGCATGCTGTTCGTGCTCGTGGTGTTAGGTGCGATCGCGCGGCTCGCCGGCTTCTCGATCCTCCGCTTCATCGCCTACATCAAGGACGAGCTGCTGATCGTGCTCGGCACGTCGTCCTCCGAGACGGTGCTGCCGCAGATGATCCAGAAGATGGAGCATCTCGGCGCCTCGCGGTCAGTGGTCGGCCTCGTGATTCCGACCGGCTACAGCTTCAACCTCGACGGCACCAACATCTACATGACGCTGGCGACGCTGTTTCTGGCGCAGGCGACCAACACGCATCTGACCATCTGGCAGGAGCTCGGCATTTTGGGCATCGCCATGATCACCTCGAAGGGTGCCTCTGGCGTGACCGGCGCGGGCTTCATCACGCTCGCAGCGACACTGTCGATCGTGCCTGATATCCCGATCCAGTCGATCGCGATCCTGGTCGGCATCGACAAGTTCATGAGCGAATGCCGAGCGCTGACCAATCTGATCGGCAACGGCGTCGCCTGCGTGGTCATCAGCATCTCCGAAGGCGAGCTCGACCGCGAGGCGCTGCATGAGACCATGGCCCATCCGCTCGAGATCGGCGAAGCGCTCGAGCCGGGCGGGAGTGCAGCATCGTAGGTTGCAAACCAGCCGGCTCAGCGCGGTTCCGACGCGGTAGTTTCCCGGAGTGGTCAATTGCTGCGGGACGCGTCACAACAGTTGCGTTGGGATCACGGATTGATACTCATTTTTTCTACCCGACGCGCTGGGGGCAGGGCGTCGGGTTTTTGAAAATCACTGCCAAATCAGGACTGCCGGGCGGGATCAGACGATCCCGCCGTGAGTGCGCAGCACCTTGGCGGCGAGGTCGAGCCGCCGCGTAACCCCGATCGCCTGCAGGAACGCTTCGTCATGACTGACGACGAGCAGCGCGCCGTCATAGGCCCTCAAGCCTGCTTCGACCGCTTCGATGGACTCGATGTCGAGGTGATTGGTCGGCTCATCCAGGATCAGCAGCGACGGCGGCGATGACCCGCCCAGCACGCAAGCGAGGCCCGCGCGAAACATTTGCCCGCCGCTGAGGCTTCCGGCTGCCTGCAAGGCGGCATCGGCGCGAAACATGAACCGCGCCAACGCGGCATGGCACTCATTCGCACCCGCCTTCGGATTGAGACGCCGAAAATTGTCCAGGATGGAGATCGAGGGATCGAGCAGGCTGACCTTCTGGTCGAACAGCGCGAAATCCGGCCTGACGCGCACAATGCCAGAAAGCGGCCGCAGCTCGCCGGCGATGAGCTTCAGCAGCGTCGTCTTGCCGGAGCCATTGGGCCCGACCAGCGCGACGCGCTCCGGACCGACGACGGCGAATGAGAGATCGCGCAAGACCGGCTGCTCCGGCCGATAGCCGGCGCTGACGCGGTCGAGCCAAAACAACTCCCTGCCCGCCGGCAGGCCCGTCGCGGGCAGCCTGACGGAGAGCGGCTGAAGAATTTCGATGCACCGGCGCGCCTCGTCGACGGCTTGAAGCGCTTCCGCGCGCTGCCGCTCGGCGATTTGCGCGGTCTTGCCGCCGGTATCCTCGCTCCGATCCTTGCGCGCCCCCGCCAGGATGCGCGGCATGTCGCCCTTGGCGCGCTTCTTCCTGCCGCCGCTGTCCTTGCGCGCTTTCTTCTCCGCGGCCTCCTGCGCCTTGCCGTCGATCTCGGATAGCCTCCTCTCGGCATGCGCGAGGTCGTGCCTGACGGCGGCGAGCTCGACGGCCTTCTGTTCGCGAAACCTGCTCCAATTGCCGCCGTATCGCGTGGCTCCGAACGACGTCAACTCGACAATCGCATCCATCGTGTCGAGCAGGCGCCGATCGTGGCTGACGATGATTGCACCGCCGCGCCAGGCTGCGAGGAGATCGATCACGGCCTTGCGGCCGTCCTGGTCAAGATTGTTGGTTGGCTCGTCCAGCAGCAGGAAGTCCGGCTCGGCAAAGACCAATGCGGCGAGGCGAACCCGCGTGATCTGGCCGCCGGACAGCCGCTCCAGCTCGGTGTCGGGAGCGAGATCGAACCCGAGACGTGCAAGCGCAGCCTGTAAGCGTACTTCGAGAGTCCAATCGACCTCGGCGAGGTCGTCGGCCGAGGCTTCTCCCCGCTCGGCCCGGCGAAGCAGCGCGAGCTGACCTCGCGCCTCAAACAGATCGGCCACCGTCGCACCCGCAAGGAGCTGGACATCCTGACGCAGCAAACCCACCGTTCCGTTGACGACGACGCGCCCCGCCTGGGGAAGATGCTCCCCGGAGATCGACGCGAGCAACGTCGTCTTCCCGACGCCATTGCGACCGACGAGGCCGGTCCGCTCGGCGCCGAACGTCAGATCGATGTTTGAGAGAAGAGGACGGCCGTCAGGCGTGGACAGCGACAGATTCGACAGGATGATTGAAGCAGGCATGGAATTCCCCGTGAGCAAGGCGGATGGGCTTTGCGGTCGGGGTAAAATCCATGGCTGCGAAGTTCCTGGCTGATGAACTCTCTAAGTAATTCCATCGAAGGCCGAGATCAAGGTGGCCGAGAGACGACAGCGCGGCCGGCGCCGACGTCCCTCCTCGGCCTGCCGCGATCAGCCCTTGAGCGCGGTAACCACCACCTCGATCAGCGCGCTGCCGCCGAGATCGGCGACGCCGACCGTGGCGCGGGTCGGCAGATTGTCACCGAAGAATTCAGTCCAGGCCGCGTCCATCTCCTTCTTCTTGGAGAGATCCGTGACGAAGATCGAGGCGCTGACGACGCGGCTCTTGTCGGTGCCGGCTTCCTTCAGATAGCCGGCGATCTTGCCGAGGATGTTGCGGGTCTGGTCGCCCATCGAGACCGAGGTGTCGTCGGCGATGGTGCCACCGAGGAAGACGAAGCCGTTGGCCTCGACGGCCCGGTGCATGATGGGCGTACGGATGCTGCGGGTGATGCTCATGATGTCCTCATTGTTAGAGCGTGGAAGGATGGAAGCGGTCGATGCCGAGATCACCGACGCGGGTCTGGGTGCCGCCATTGACGATCAGCTCCGCCATGACGGCGCCGGCGCCGGGGCCGAGCTGAAAGCCGTGCAACGAGAAGCCGAACTGGTGATAGAGCCCCTTGTGACGGCTGCTCGGTCCGAACACGGGAATATCGTCCTTCATCTTCGCTTCGATCCCGGCCCAGGCCCGGACGATGGTGGCGCTGCGCATCACCGGAAACAGCTCGAACACGGTGCGTGCGCTGGTCGCGAGGCTCTTCCAGTCCAGCACCGTCTCGTTGCGATCCTGATAGGGCGTTGCCAGATGGCCGCCGCCGATCAGCACGGTGCCGTTGGAGAATTGCTTGAAGGAGAGCTTACGCCCACGCAGGATCACGACGGGGTCGATGAAGTGCGGCACGCGCGAGGTGATCATCAGCATCGGCGCCACGGTCTCGACGGGAACGGGCTCGCCGAGCGCGGCCGCGATCTTGCCGGCCCAGGCGCCGGCAGCGTTGACCAGCACCGGCGCGGCAAAGGTTTCAGTGCCGACGTCGACATGCCAGAGCCCATCGCTGTACCGGATGTTGCTGGCGGCCACGCCTTCACGCACTGTGGCGCCGAGTCGCTCGGCCTTGCGCCGGAACGCCGTCGTCGTCTGCGCCGGATTGGCCGCGCCGTCACGGCGCGAAACCACGCCGCCGGGACAAGTCTCGGCAACCGCGGGCACCAGCCGGCGCAATTCAGTCGCGTCGATCAGCTCTTCGTGGGTGAAGCCGAGCGCATTGAGTTCGGCCACACGCGCGCGGCAGACCGCGAGCTCCTCCTCATTCTCGGCAACCAGCACCTGGCCGTGGCTCTCGAAACTGCAATCGTCGTCGAGGAGATCCTTGATCTTCTCCCAGATTCCCATCGAGCGGATCGAGAGCGGAATTTCGGGGATGTGCCGCGCGAGCTGGCGGACGCCGCCGGCATTGACGCCGGAGGCGTGGCGTCCGGCATAATCCTTCTCGATCAACACCGGTTGAAGGCCGGCGAGGCACAGATGCAACGCGGTAGAGCATCCGTGGATGCCGCCGCCGACGACGATCGCATCCACGCATCTCGTCATCCGCGCACCACCGCCTTGATATCGGCCTCGCTCTTCGGAACGGCCGCGAGCTCGGCGAGCGTGATCGGCTTCACCGGCGCGCGCAGCCGGTAATAGCCGGTCTCCTGCGGAGTCTTGCCGCGCGCCTGCGCCATCAGCTCGGTGACGGTGAGACCGCAGAGCCGGCCCTGGCATGGGCCCATGCCGGTGCGGCGATAGGCCTTGAGCTGGTTCGGACCGGTCGCGCCGATCGCAACGGAATCGAGAACGTCCTTTGCCGTGACCTCTTCGCAGCGACAGACGATGGTATCGCCGGAGGGTATCCGGAACTGCGGCGCTGGGCGGAACAGCGTGTCGAGGAAGACGCGGCCACGCTCGGCCTTGGCAAGATCGGCACGCAACGCTGCCATCGACGGAAGTTTTGCGGCGGCCGCGGGTGCCAACGCTTCGACTGCCGCGCGCGCCGCGATGCGGCCGCGCACCACGGCTGCATTGGCACCACCGATACCGGCGCCGTCGCCGGCGATCGCAATGCCGGCGACCGACGAATTGCCGCTCGCGTCGAGCACTGGCGACCAGCACAGTTGCAGATCGTCCCAGCGATGCTCGACGTCAGCGGACATTGCGAGGTTGACGTTGGGCACGACGCCCTGATGCAGCAGCAGCAGATCGGCGGGAATGGTTTCGCGCTTGCTGCCGGCGACATAGCTGACGCTGGCGAGCTGGCCGTCGCCGGCCGCCGAGAGCTCCGTGACGCCGGAGACGACCTGCACCCTAGCCTTCACCTCGCGCATCATCGCGAGGCCCTTGGTGAAATAGGGCGAGGTCAGGAACGCGAAGGCGTGCGGAAGCGCCGCGAAGTAATTGCCGCGCTCGGTGGTGTCGAGGATGCGATCGATGCGGCCGCCGAGGCGCAGGATCTGCGCGGCGAGCAGCCAGAGCAGCGGCCCCTGCCCTGCGATCACCGTACGACCATCCGGCACCAGCGCCGATGATTTCAGCATGGTCTGCGCCGCGCCCGCGGTCATCACGCCCGGCAGCGTCCAGCCGGGAATCGGAAACGGCCGCTCCAGTGCGCCGGTCGCAAGGATCACACGCTGCGCCTTGACGAAGGCGGACGCGCCGCCGACCGAGACGGCGATCTCGAGGTTGCGGTCGAGGCTCCAGACTGTGGCACGATGGATGACCTCGGCGCTGGTCGCACGCAGCGACTTCACGAGATCGGCACCGACCCAATAATCAGCGCCGAGCTGATTGCGATCGGTTACCGGCGTGGACGCGATGGCGCGGAACACCTGGCCGCCCGGGCCGATGTTCTCGTCGAGCAGCAACGTTGAGAGGCCGGCTTCGGCCGATGTCGCAGCGGCGGCAAGGCCCGCCGGTCCGGCGCCGATCACCACGACATCATAGGTTTCGCGCTTGGGAGCCACAGTCATTTTCCGATCTCCCGCTTGCCCTTCTGAATCTCGATCTGCATGCCCTCGGCGACAGGCACGAGGCAGCCTTGGCGGTTGCCGACGCCGTCGATGGTGACGAGGCAGTCGAAGCACACGCCCATCATGCAATAGGGCAGACGCGGCGCGCCGCTCACGGCGGTGGAACGCCGTGCGTCGCGGCCGGAGGCCAGTAGCGCGGCCGAGACGGTGTCACCCTGGCGCGCCGCGACGGCAACGCCGTCGACGAATATCTCGACCTGCGGTCGCTTGTCCTGTTCGGATCGTCTAAACATGGGGATGCCTTTAGGCTCCTTCAGAAATCTCTAATAGCCGCTGTTGTTCGCAGCGCCTGCCTCGCCGAACCGGTTGGCGGAGAACGCACCGACCAGCTCCGGCTCGAGCGCGCCTTGTGCGACCATGCGCGCGATCTCGAAGGCGTGGTTGGAGGCCAGCGTTACGCCGGAATGGCAGCAGGCGACAAAGGCGCCGGGATGCGTCTTCGACTGGTCGTAGATCGGAAAGCCGTCCTGCGGCATGACGCGGATGCCGGCCCAGCTCCTGACCACGTTGAGCCGCGACAGATGCGGGAACATGCGCTGGGCGCGATCGGTCATCACGGCGCTGATCGAATGTTTCAGCGCCCGATCATCGAGCTCGTCTTCCTTGCTGTCGCCGATCATCACCGTACCCTCGTCGGTCTGGCGGATGGTGGTCAGCGGATGCGGCAGGAATGGCATGGTGCGCTCGGTCACCACGATCTGGCCGCGGGTCGGGCCCATCGGCGCGTAGAGGCCGACCATCGGCGCGAGCATCTGATTGGCATTGCCGGCGGCAAGCACGATCTTGGCCGCGCGCAGCTCGCCCTTCGGCGTGGTCAGGCGAAACTCGCCGCCGCTCTTGCTGATCGCCGAGACCGGCCGCTCCGGAAGATAGTCGATGCCGAACGCCCTGAAGCCGGTGTGGAAGGCGCGGAAGGTGCGCAGCGAATTGACGTGGCCGTCGAGCGGGCAATAGCTGCCGCCTGAGACCTCCGGCCCGATCAGCGGCAGCGACTTCTTCACCTCGGATGCGGAGAGCATCTCCATCTTGTAGTCGGCAGCACCGGCCTGATTGTGCATGCGCTTGACCAGCTCGGTACGCTGGCCGAACTCCTCTTCACCAAGGGTGAGATGAAAACCGCCATTCTGCTGAAGCGAGACATCAAGGCCGGTCTGTTGCTTCAGCTCGGAAGCAAGCCGAGCCCACGCCTGCGACGCCTGCACGGTCCACACCGTATAGGCTGGCATGCCGAGTCCCTTGCTCTGGACCCAGACCAGCGCAAAGTTCGCACGCGAGGCGCGCTTGGTGATGTCGCCTTCGTCGAGCACGGCGACCTTCTTGCCGAGCCGGCCGAGGCCCCAGGCAATTGCGGAGCCGAGCAACCCGCCGCCGACGACGGCGACGTCATAGTCGTTGGACATCAGTTCTCCTATCGCCCCGTGTCGCCACCCTTGCCGGCGAGCACGCGGTCGAGCCCGTAGAAGCGGTCGAGCAGAATGAGGGCGGTCATGGTAATCGCGATCACGCAGGCCGAGACCGACGTCACCAGCGGATCGATGTTGTCCTGGATATAGAGGAACATGCGCACCGGCAGCGTCTCGGTGCCGGGTGCTGCAAGGAAGACGGTCATGGTGAGATCGTCGAAGGACTGGATGAAGGCGAGCGCCCAGCCGCTGATGACGCCGGGCAGGATCAACGGCAAGGTCACGCGGCGAAACAGCGTCCAGCCGCCGGCGCCGAGCGAGACCGCGGCTATCTCGACCGTGCGGTCCATGCCTGTCGCGGCCGCAAGCGTCAGCCGCAGCGCGAACGGAAACACGATGATGACATGCGCGATGATCAGCGCGGCAAAACTGCCGCCGAGGCCGGCCGAGGTGAAGAAGCGCAGGAAAGCGATGCCGAGCACGACATGCGGGATCATCAGCGGCGAGAGGAACAGCGCGGCCAGCGCATCGCGGCCGCGGAATCGATAGCGCGCGATCGCCAGTGCCGCCGGCACTGCGAACAGGAGCGCCACGAACGATGACAGCGCGCCGAGGCCAAGGCTGACCCAGAAGGCGTGGATGAATTCGGGATAGTTCGCGATCGTCCTGAGCCAGCGCAGCGAAAAGCCGTTGGTCGGCAGCGACAGGAAGCCCTCGGGCGTGAAAGCGACGAGACAGACCACCAGGATCGGCGCCACCATGACGATGACGAAGAAGGTATGGAAGATCAGCGCCAGCGGGCCGTTCCGTCTCATCGGAACACCTCCGCGTAGCGCCGCTCGATCAGCGCGTTGCTGCCGACGACGATCAGCACCAGCGCGACCAGTAGCAGCGTCGCGACCGCCGCGCCCAGCGGCCAGTTGAGCGTGTTGAGGAACTCGTCATAGGCGAGCGTCGCTGCGACCTTGAGCCGGCGGCCGCCGATGATCGCGGGCGTCGCAAACGCGCTGGCCGAGAGCGAAAACACGATGATCGCACCCGACAGCACACCCGGCATGATCTGCGGCATGATGATGCGGCGTATGATAGTCGCGGGGCCGGCGCCGAGCGACATCGCGGCATTCTCGATCTGCGGATCGAGCCGCTGCAGCGCCGCCCACACCGAGAGCACCATGAACGGCATCATCACATGCGCGAGCGCGATGACCATGCCGGTCTCGGTGAACATGAAGGGAATGGGCGAGCTAATCACCCCGAGCGACATCAAGAGCTTGTTGACGAGGCCGTTGTTGCCGCCGAACAGCAGCGCCCAGCCCAGAGTGCGCGCCACCACGGAGATCAGCAGCGGCCCGAGAATGACCAGCAGGAAAAAGCTCTTCCAGCGCCCGCTCATGCGGTTGAGGATGTAGGCTTCGGGTGCCCCGAGCAGCGCGGTGAGCAGCGTGGTCAGGATCGCGATGCGAAAGGTGCGCCAGAACATCTCGGCGTAATAGGGATCGGTCGCGATCTCGTGCCAGTTCTTGAGGATGAAGACCGGCTCGATGCCCTTGTACTGGCCCCAATCGTGGAACGACAGCATCACCGTCATCGCCAGCGGAATCAGCAGCACGCCGACGAACAGCATCAGGGCAGGCGCCGTCAGCGCCCATGGCGCACGCGCGCTGCGCTCCTCGGCGGCCGCGCTCATGCGCCGGCCCTCGCGCGGACGCTCATATCCTCGGGCCGCCAGGTCAGGCGAACCGTCTCGCCTTCGGCCGGCTGCGCCTTGCCGTCATTCTGGCGGATCACAATCGCCGGACCGCATTCGCTGTCGCATTGGAACAGCCAGTAATTGCCCTGGAAGATGCGCGTGACGATTTTTGCGCTGAGGCCGGCATCGCCGAAGCCGATTCTTTCAGGGCGAATGCTGACGGTGACGGCACCGCTGAGGCCCGCCGGGGCCGGCGCACTCCAGGAGCCCGCCGTCACCCGCGCTGACGTGGCGCTCCGATCGACCGCCGCGGCGAAATCGTTGGTCTTGCCCAGGAATTGCGAGACGAAGGCCGAGGCCGGCTTCTCGTAGGTCTCCTGCGGCGTCCCGATCTGCTCGATCTTGCCCTGGCTCATCACCACGATGCGGTCAGACAGCGACATCGCCTCGTTCTGGTCATGAGTGACGAGGATCGTGGTGGTGCCGATGGTGCGCTGAATCTGACGCAGCTCGATCTGCATCTCCTCGCGCAGCTTGGCGTCAAGGTTTGACAGCGGCTCGTCGAGCAGCAGCACGCTCGGCTTGATCACCAGTGCGCGGGCGAGTGCCACGCGCTGCTGCTGGCCGCCGGACATGCGGCGGGGATGGCGGTCCTCAAAGCCGGCAAGGCCGACCATCGCGAGCGCGGCACGAACGCGTTCGGCCCTTTCAGTGCGCGGCACGTTGCGCATCTCGAGACCGAACGCGACGTTCTCTGCCGCCGTCATGTGCGGAAACAGCGCGTAGCTCTGGAACACGATGCCAAGGCCACGCTTGGCCGGATGGATCGCGGTCAGATCCTTGTCCTCCAGGCGGATGGCGCCGCGGGTGGGATCGAGGAAACCCGCGATCATCTGCAGGGTCGTGGTCTTGCCGCAGCCGGAGGGGCCGAGGAAGGAGATGAACTCCCCCTTCCCCACGGCGAGACTGAAGTCGTCGACCACAGTCTGCGCCCCGAATTGCTTGGCGACCCGATCGAGCTCGAGATAGGCCATACGCTGTCTCCGCTGCGACGATCAGATCAACGCTCGACCTCGCGATTCCAGCGCTTGGTCCACTCCTCGCGCTTCTCGTTGATGACGGTCCAGTCCGGATTATAGAGCTTGGCCGCACGCTCGCCGATCGGCGCCATCTTGCCGAGCTCCGGCGGGATCACCAGCGACTTCAGCACCGGGCCGTAGCCGTAATCCTTCAGCATCACGAGCTGGATCTTGGGGTCGAGCAGCATCTTGACGAAGCTTGACGCCAGCGGCGAAGCGTTGGGCTTGGTGATCGGACACGCCGTCGTCAGCAGCGTCGCGGCTCCTTCCTTCGGGTAGATGAAGTCGACGGGGAAGCCGGTGTTGGCAAAGCTCTGCACGCGACCGGTGCCCCACACCGCGATCACGGCCTGGCCGGACTGGAACAGCTCGGTCATCTTGCCCGGCGACGGCTCGTAGGCGAGCACGTTCGGATTGATCTGTTCCTTGAAGATCTTGAAACCGGAATCGACATTGGTCTCGCCGCCGCCGTTCATCTTCGACAGCATCACCAGCGCTTCGAGACCGTAGGTGTTGTTGATCGGCGGGATCACCAGCTGCTTTGCGTATTTCGTGTCCTTCAGGTCATTCCACGAGGTCGGCGGCGCCCAGCCTTTCTCCTTGAACACCTTGGTATTGTACATCAGCCCGGTCGCGACGATGCCGATCGCGACGGCGCGATCGTCCTTGAAGCGCGCGGTGTCGTAGAGATCGGCCGGCAGTCCCTCGAGCTTGCCGCAGAAGCCAAGCTGGATCGCCTGGTACATCGGGCCGTCATCGACGATGGCGACGTCGATCTGCTGGTTGCCCTTCTGCGCCTGGAGTTTTGCCAGCGTGTCGGTGGAATTGCCGGCGACGTATTCGACCTTGACGCCGTTCTCCTTCTCGAAGGCCGGGATCACCTCGTCGCGGATCGTCTTCTCGAACGAGCCGCCATAGCCGGCGACGTAGAGCGTCTTTTGCTGGGCCGAAGCGACTGAGGTGGCGGCAATGAGCGCTGCGATGCTGACCGCGGTCAGAAGGCGAAAAGTCTTCATGTGGACCGATCTCCATACCGGAATGAGGTGACGTGCCGACGAGTCTCGCTGGCTGAAGCCCCTTCCGCATTTCCTTCCGCGCAATCCCGTCTCCAAGCAGGCTCCGGCGCCCATTCGGCGGGTTTTGGCGCGATCTGGAGGCTTGAACCCCTCCAATCTGCCGAAAAAGCGGGCTGTCTCCAGTCCTGATGAAAAAGATCGCAACCTATACTTCCATCGTCCAATGAATAATGGCAACCTCTGTATGCCTAAATGTTATGGATGGGTTTGGAATGGCGCGGATCAATTCGCGGCAGATAGAGGCCTTCCGCGCGATGATGTTGACCGGCAGCGTCACCGAGGCCGCGAAGCTGATGGTGGTGACGCAGCCCGCTGTCAGCCGGTTGCTGCGCGATCTCCAGGCGCTCTTGAAAATGGAGCTGTTCGAGCGGCGCGGCACCGGCCTCGTGCCGACTGCCGCGGCAATGGCGCTCTACACCGAGGTCGAACGGTCCTTCGTCGGTCTCGAACGCATCACGGCTGCGGCCGAAGAAATCCGTGGCCGCCGCACCGGCTCGCTGCGCATCGCCGCGCTGCCGGCGCTGGCGAACGGCTATCTGCCACGACTTGCCGGGCATTTCCTGATGGAACGGCCCAACCTCAACCTGGCCTTCTTCGGCGTGATCTCGCCGATCGTGGTCGACTGGGTCTTGAACAATCAATGCGACATCGGCTTTGCCGAGGTGCCGATTGCCCATTCCGGCCTGCCGAGCCTGCGGCTGCCGGCGCTGGCACGTGTCGCAGTAGTGCCGACCGGACATCGCCTCGCGGAGAAGGAAGTGCTGGAGCCACGCGATTTCGAGGGTGAGACGTTCATCTCGCTGTCGGCGGGATCGTCGAGCCGGCACCTCGTCGACCAGGTGTTTCACCGCAGCGACGTCCGCCGCGTGCTCAGGGTCGAGACAACGCTATCGGAGATCATGTGCGGGATGGTGTCATCAGGGCTCGGGGTCTCGATCTGCGATCCCTTCACCGCACAGGAGTTCGCGACGCGCGGCGTCGTCGTGCGGCGCTTCCTGCCGCGCATCGACTTCGAATTCTCAGCCGTCTTCCCGGCGCAGCGCAGTCCGTCGCCGGTGGCGCTGGATCTGGTGGAGACCATGCGCAAGGCACTGATGGAGTTCGAGGGCGACGCTGGCCTCAGCCGTTGAACGCGGCCTGCGCCTCCGGCAGATCCCAGATCTTGCCGATCGCGGCGCTGCCTGCTGCGGTGATCGTGGCCTCGTCCGCGCCGAGATAGCGGCCGGCATCGATCAGCATGCGGCCATCGACGATCACCTGATCGATATTGGCGCGGTTGGCGAGCGCGATCAGCGCGCGGCGGGGATCGAACAGCGGCTGGAGATGCGGATGGGTGAGATCGACCACGGTCAGATCGGCGGTCGCGCCCGGCTCGATCCGGCCGAGATCAGGCCGCCTGATGACGTCGGCGGCGACAGTCGTGTTCGCTTCAATCAGCTCGGGCGAATTGGCGACATCGGCGCGCTGCGACGTCGTCTTGGAGATCAGCGACGCCGCATTGAGCTCACCGAGCAGGTCCATGTTGTAACCGTCGGTGCCGACCACGGTGCGCACGCCATGCTCGGCGAACCGGCTGAAGGCCGCGGTGACGCCGGCGCGCGCGAACACGCGCGGGCAATTCAGAACGGTCATGCCGCGCGCGGCCATCAGCTTGAGATCGTCGTCGCTGCTGAACATGCAATGCGCCGCCATCAAATCGGGCGCGAGCAGGCCGAGCCAGTCCAGATATTGCGCCGGCGTGCGCCCGCCATAGCGCTTGCCGATGGTCTCGACTTCGGCGCGGCTCTGCGCCATATGCGTCGTGATGGGCACGCCGAGCTCGCGCGCCCGCACGGCGCAGGCCTTCAAGAGGTCGGGACCGCAAGTGTCAGTCGCATGCGGGCTCATGGCGAGGCCGATGCGGCCGTCGCCCCGATTGTTCCAGCGCTGGTAGAGCGAATCCCACGCCGCCATGTCGGCGGCGCCGTCATCGCCGGAATATTGCACTACGCCGTCGGCGCCGGCCTTGGCATCAGACGTCGAGAACAGATAGGGCGCCCCATAAAAGCGAATGCCCATCTCCTCGGCGGCGTCGAACATTTCAGGGATCGAATTGCGGAACGGCTCCATCACCGTGGTGGCGCCGCCCTTGAGAAGCTGGAGGATGCCGAGCCGCGCCACGGCGAGACGTTCTTCCGCCGACAAGATATCGGCGCCGCGCTTGGTCAGCGGCAGCAGCACCGTGTAGACGATGCTCTGGTTGTTCTTGCGGCCGTTGCCGTCCTCGGTGTGGCTGCGTGCCACCGCCTCGCTGAAGCAGTGATTGTGCAGGTTGAGGAGACCCGGCAGCACGAAGCGGCCGGGGCGGTCGTAGACTTCGTCCGCGCGCGGCCTGTCGCGCGTGACCGCGGCGATCCTCTTGCCTTCGACCAAGACCCAATGGTCGCGCAGCACATCCTGCGCGCCGTCTTTGCGTGACAGCACATAGCTGCCGAAGATTGCGATGGTGCTCATGCGGGGCGCACGTTCCAGAAGACGGCCGTGCCGTCGAGAATACCGGTGATGGCTTTGCGATAGGCGGTCGGCTGCTTGTACAGGCCGATCGGGATGTAGGGAATTTCCTCGAACGCGACCGCCTGGACCTGGCGGCAGATGCGCTGCTGCTCGGCGAGCTCGGAAGCGGCCAGCCACTGGCTGCGCAAGGCCCCCATCTTCTCGCTCGCATACCAGCCGGCGACCTTGCCTTCGCCGCGGATGTTGGTGTTGCCGGCCGGGTTGAGCCAGTCGATGCCCTGCCAGTTGCCGACCGCCGCGCTCCAGCCGCCCTGCCCGATCGGGTCCTTCTTGAGCTGGCGCTGCAACACGACGGCAAAATCGAGCCCGGCATATTCGACGTTCATGCCGGCCTTGCGCAAGCTATCGACCGCGATCTCGCCGAGCGGCTTCTGCGCCAGCGAATTGGTGGGCACGAGCACCACGATCTTCTCGCCATTGTAGCCGGCAGCTTTCAGGTCGGCCTTGACCTTGGCGTAGTCGCGCGGACCGCGGAACACGTCGAGCCCGACCTCGCTCGCCATCGGCGTGCCGGGCGCAAAGTAACCGATCGGCGAAACCTGAAAAGCGGGATCGACACCGGCGACCGCCGTCATGAACGCGGACTGATCGATCGCACCGAGCAGTGCGCGGCGGACGGCGGGATTGTCGAACGGCGGCTGCAGGTGATTGAGGCGCAGCATGCAGGCGTAACCTCTGGGATCGAGGATGCGCGTCTCGATGTCACCGGCGGCCTTGATCACCGGCAACAGATCGTGCGGCGTGGTCTCCTGCCAGTCCTGCTCGCCGGTCTGCAGCGCGGCAACGCCGGTGCCCGCATCGGGCGTGGTGGTCCAGACCACGCGGTCGTAGTGCACGATCTTCGGCCCCGCGGTCCAATCCGGCTTGCCGTCCGTGCGCGGCTGATAGCGCTCGAACTTGGCGTAGGCATTGCGCGCCCCCTGCACGCGCTCGTCGGCGAGGTAACGGAATGGCCCGCTGCCGATCACCTCGGTCAGCGGTTTGAACGGATCCTGGCTCGACAGCCGCTCCGGCATCATGAAGCAGGCATTGATCGCGGCCTTGCCGAGCGCCTGCGGCAGCAGCGGGAACGGACGCTTGAGACGAAAGCGGATGGTGCGGTCGTCGGCGGCGGACAGCTCGTCGGTCGCCTCCATCAGCTCGCCGCCAAAGCCGTCGCGCGCGGCCCAGCGGCGGATGCTGGCGACGCAGTCGCGCGCGAGCACGCGCTCGCCATCGTGCCAGAACAGGCCGTCGCGCAAGCTGAGGTCCCATTGCAGCCCATCACCGGAGATGACGTGGCCCGACAGCATCTGCGGCGAGACCTGGAGCGAGGCACTCATGCCATAGAGCGTGTCGTAGACCATGAAGCCGTGGTTCCGCGACACCTGCGCGGTCGAATAG
>NZ_PTFE01000036.1:0-74280 GCF_002936975.1 Bradyrhizobium sp. AC87j1 | reverse complement strand
CACCCCTCCCCGTCCCAGACCGGTTCGCGCGCGGCCAGCCATCCCCCAATGGCTGGCCGCAACTTTTTGGGGGATGCGTGATCAGCCCTGTGAGGACCAAGGCACGCGCGCGGCGGTGAAATCGCGCCACGTGCCTTGCAAGGCGGGCTTGATGCCGATCGATGCACGCGCCTGCCAGCCGGCGATCGCGGCGGCGGCGATGGCGCTGTCGGGCTCGGCTCCAAGCCCGTCGAGCAGCGAAGCCGTGACCGCCATGTCGTTGTAGGTGCCGAGCTCCTCCTGCAGGCCGGCGAGTCTGCGGGCAAATTTCCTCGCGGACTTGCGATCGGCAAATAGCGGCAGCAGAAACTCGCTGAGATAACGCAGCCGCTTCGTCGAGAGTCGCACCCGGTGCAGCTCCTCCATCGTGAGCGACTTGAAGCGGCGGCCGCGCTTGAGCACCTTGGCGTACTGCTCCGACAGAATGCGCTGCGCGAAGTTGACGGCGGGCTCGGCGAGCCGGCCGAGATCTTCTGCGGCGACGTCGTTGCGCCAGCCTCGTGTCTCGATCCAGTTGCCGAGGCCGATCAGGAACATGGCACAGCGGCGATCGTCGAGCGCGTGATGGGCCTTGCGATAGGCGTCGGACTGGCGCCCGGCCGCAGCCCGGCCGAGCGCATCGAAGCCTGCGATTGAAGGGCAAGCCTTCGCGATCGTCGGCAAGGTCTCGCGCTGGAACACATCCCAGTCGCGCGCGGCGGACAGGTCCTGCGCCAGCCAGCGCGCCTCCGACCGCAGTGCGTCGAGATTGCTGAGCGCGCCGACCGAGCGCATCAGGTCGAGCGCCGATCGAATCCGGCGCAGCGAGACGCGCAGCTGATGCACGCCTTCCGGATTGCGCCCGTCCTCGGCCGCCGGCAGCGACTGAAGCAGATGCAGGAAGCACGAGCGCAGGATCGTCGCGAAGGCTTCGTCGAGCATCACCGACGGATCGAGGCGAAGTTTTCGCGGGCGTCGTGCCGAGGGCGGCACGCCCGCGGCAAGGTCGAAGCCGCGCGCCGACTTGCTGCGGATGGACGGCTTCACTGCGCCGTGCTCGGCAAGCCGCAACGCGACCTCGTAGATCGTGCTCGCGCTGCCGCTCTTGAGCTCCAGCTCGATCTCGCTCACCGGCAGCGATCGATCACTTGCCGTCAGCACGCCATGATCGAACGCAACTTCAACGGTGCCGGACGGCAGGTCGATCATCCGCGCGTGACGGTGGACGTCGGCGGTGAAGACGGCTTCGAGCGGCTGCGCTTCGAGATGGCTGCGAAGCTTCTCCGGAATGAAAGGCATCGCCAGAGCGAGATCGGGCGCAAGCGAGGCCACGCCCGTCTCCCACTCGCCGCGGCGCAGCGGATCGTCCGCTGCATCGGTCTTCACGGTCTGCACGAAGCGCGCGCCGATCTGGCGAACGCGCAGGCTCAGGCCGTTGCGCCGAAGCATCCGATCGGGCGTGTCATAGTAGACGGATTTGAGGTGTTTTCGCGAGCCCTTGTTGCGCGCATTTGCCGCGATGACCGGCGCGACGTTGAAATGCGCCATGCGATCGGCATCGACGAGCAGCTTGAGCTCGATTTCATGGGGATGTGCGGCAAGGCTCGACCGAGTTGGTTCCGGAGCAGGCGGGGCATCTTGCGATGGCGTCTGATCACTCACAGCGCCCTCGACGATCGCAGGTTCCGCGCCGGGCTCGGCCGGTTCAATCTGCCTGAGAAAGCCCGCGACGACTTGCGTCCTCTTGTTGTCCTTCGGAACAGGATTTCCGTCCGGCGCACTCGGGGTTTTGCGAGCCGGTGTTGGGTCCGATTTCAGCATTTACGATGACATGACAGTTTAATGACAGGACGACAGCATATAGCCCGTCAGGCCGGCGAGGAATAGTCACGTAGTCGCGCTGCCTGATCATCGACACGACGTGCCAGACGCAGAAATCCTGCAAGGCTTGTCACAATTCGGCGTGCCATTACGAACGAAATTGCCCGCGAGCGCAGCAAGTGATCGATTTGACGAGCGAAATTCGCTGTTCTCGAAACCGAAACGAACGCATCAGCGAGTTTGACTCATGCTAGCCGAAAAATTCTTCCTGGTTCTGGAGACGCTTCCGATGACCGGCCGGGAATTATGACAAGCCCTGGGCGGTCTGCCGCGGTTCCGGAGATCGCGGCCGGTTCGCGGCGCAGCAGGCTGGTTGCGGAGGATCGCCCCTAGGAGCGATCCCGCCACCTCATGTCTGGCAGGTGCAAGATGTGATCGACGCACGCGCTTGTCAGCGTGCGAGGATGTTCTTGTAGACCTTGCCGCCCTTCATGATCACCACAAAATTCTTCGCGGGATCTTCGATGAGCTTGATGTTGTCGAGCGGATTGCCGTCGACCAGCAGGAGATCGGCGAACGCGCCCTCCTCGACCACGCCGAGCTTGCCCGGATAGGGATTTCGCGGACCCGACAGGCTCAGCAATTCGGCATTGGCCGACGTCGCCATGGCC
Organism: Bradyrhizobium sp. AC87j1; assembly: GCF_002936975.1. Lineage (NCBI taxonomy): Bacteria > Pseudomonadati > Pseudomonadota > Alphaproteobacteria > Hyphomicrobiales > Nitrobacteraceae > Bradyrhizobium > Bradyrhizobium sp. AC87j1. The sequence goes on along the minus strand of NZ_PTFE01000036.1, from coordinate 71,770 downwards.
AACGCTTCGGCCGATGTGTACCAGCGCGTGAGCGCGGCCAGCATGGCGCCCTGTCGATCCGCCAGCGCCTGCGAGAACAGGACGTCGGTGCCGAACGCGGTCTTGATGCCGTACTTCTTCGCGAGCGCATAGACGCGGTCGGTTCCGGCGACCACCTGCCTCATCTTGTCCTGCTCCGCAGGTCCGAGCGCGGCTGCACCGGAGATATCCAGGAACGGTTGCGTGCTCAACCAGATCCCCTTCTCCGCAATCAGCTTTGCGCTCGCCTCGTCCATGAGATGACCATGCTCGATGCATCTGACGCCGGCCGCGACCGAGCGCTGGATCGCGACCGATGTATAGGCGTGCGTAGCAACATAGGTGCCCCAATTGTCGGCGGCTTCGACCGCCGCGCGCAGCTCGGGCTCGGTGAAGGTGGAGACGTCGAGCGGGCTGAAGGGCGATGCAACGCCGCCGCCTGCGGTGAGCTTGACCTGCGAGGCCCCTTGCATGAGCTGCTCGCGCGCGCGCACACGCACCTCGTCCGGACTGTCGGCCACCATGCTGCCGCCGATCCGCTCCATGCGGCTGAGCATGCCGCCGATGGTTCGCGGCAGATCGGAGAGCTGGCGGAAGTCGCCGTGACCGCTGGTGACGGTGATTATGGCGCCGGAGGGATAGATGCGGGGACCTGCGACGAGGTCCTCGTCGATGGCCTGCTTGAGGCCGAAGCTCGGCCCGCCCATGTCGCGCACGGTGGTGAAGCCGCGCATCAGCGTGGCCGTCGCCTCGCTGGCGGCGAGCAGGTTGTTATAGCCGATATCGCCCGCAAGCGCGGCCATCGGCGTCGGGCGCACCAGCATCGCGTGCCAATGCGCATCGATCAGTCCCGGCATGAGCACGCGGCCGCCGCCGTCGATCACCTGACCGGCGGCCGCGATGTCCGCGGTCGAGATCTTCTCGATCTTCCGATTTCTGACCAGGACGTTGGACGCGACTGACAGCGCGGCGCTCTTACCGTCGAATATCCGGACGTTGCGAAACAGGACGACGGAGTCCTGCTGGGCCGGCGCCGAGGACGCGCTGCCGAGGACCATTGCAACGGCCGCAAGCAGCGTGGCGATTCCGGACACTCTGGCCGGCATCCTCAAACCCAACATGGCCGGCCTCCGCTGAGGTGCAGGGCTACGCGAGGGGGGTGATGGCAGGCACGCAACTTCTACGTGCCATTTGACGCCGACGTCTGGCCGCCGTCAACTGGCCACGGCGGCAAATATGCAGTCCTGCCATCTGCATTGACGAGAGGTCGCCGCGGTCGGGCTCCAATTTGAATCAAAGAGATATCGCCGCGTGCGAAATCAGGAACGCGCCCAGCGCGTCCGCGAGGTCCGCACGCCTCACTCTGCCGCTTCAAGATTGGCCGGTTTGTCGATGTCGCCGAGCGGAGACACCGCAGGGCCGTTGAGCGCGGTGCCATCCGGGGCGAATTGCGAACCGTGACACGGGCAATCCCAACATTGCTCGAGCGCATTCCAGTGCACGACGCAGCCGAGATGGGTGCAGCTTGCCGAATGCAGATGCAAATGTCCGTTCCGGTCCCGGCATGCTGCGATCTTCTTCAGGCCGCTGCGGACGAGGCGCCCCTCTCCGGGGCGAAGATGTTCGACGCCCGCGATCTCGCTCGCCGTCAGATACTCCGCGAAATTCTTCAGCGGCGTGATGTTCTCGCTGATGAATTCGCCGATGTTCTTCTGAATCTTGCGTGCCGGGGCGTAGACCTCCTCCCACGGGCTCGCGCCGGTCATGACGAGATCCGCAATCAGCATGCCCGCCACCAGCCCGTTCGTGATGCCCTGTCCGGAGTCTCCGCTGACGATGAAGAGGTGCTCCTCACCAGGGCTGCGGCCAATGAAGCCGACGAAATCGCTCGGCTCCAGGACCTGACCTGACCATCGGTGAGTGACCTCGCGCAGCGCCGGCAATCGCTCGCGCGCCCAGCGTTCGAGCGCGGCAAGACGCTGTGCGCCGTCGTCCGCTTCACCGGACTTGTGATCTTCGCCGCCGATGATGACGAGGTCCTCCTCCGCGGAGAGCGGCTGAAGCCTGACATAGTGATAGGGATCGAGCGTGTCCCAATACAGCGCATCCTTCAGTGTGCCGGCCGGGATTTTGGCGGCGAGCGCATAAGTGCGGTAAGGCGCCTGCTTGGTATGGATCGCCACCTGCACATTGACCGGCGAATTCGTCGCGACGACCACATCGGCGGCGTGGACCTCGTAGCCCGAGGCGGTCGTCACGATCATGTCGCCACGCTCTTGCCGGATGCTTTCAACGCAGGTGTCGGCATAGAGCTGCGCCCCGCGGCGCTGAAGGGCGCCGGCTAGGCCAGCAAGATATCTGGTCGGGTGCAGGCGCGCCTGGCGGGCAAAGCGCAACGAGCGCACCAGACCCCCAGAATGGAATACGGTTGGCTCGGCGCAATTTTCGGCGGGGATCCCGAGCTTGCGACAGCAAGCCAATTCCTCATCCAGCTCGGATGCTGGCGTTTCGGGCGCCTGCACCCAGTAACCGTCGACACGCCGAAAATCGCAATCGATGTGCTCGTCGCGCTGAATGGCCTCGGCGCGGTCGATTGCGGCTTCGACGCTCTGATAATAGTGCCGCGCACAATCTGGGCCGCGGACCCTGACCAATTCGCCGTAGCCATCGTCGAGCGCCGTCGCCAGATGCGCCGTGGTGCGCGCCGTCATCCCGCTGCCAATGCCGCCGCGATCGAGCACGGCGACCGAACGTCCATGGCAGGCCAGTTCATAAGCCACCGACAGCCCGGCTATTCCGGAGCCGATGACAACGACGTCGACGCCCACGGTGCGCGACAGCGCGGGGGCATCCGCGACCGAAACATCCATCCAGAGCGATCGCGTGTACTCGTCCCGTACGTTCATGATGCTGCTCCTTCGAAAAAGAGAACAATGGGGCAGAACGCGAGTTCCTACCCGCCCTGCGGAGCGCAAACGCCGTCGAAAGTCACGGCGTTTGATTAGGAACATTCGTCGCGCTCGCGCTTGAACCGGCATGAAAGATCCATCACCAGGGATGCGCAGGGCATTACGTCATGCCCAATTGTACGGTCACTTGCTCGTCCGAAATGACAGGCTGTATTACCCAGGAGGTAACCATCCCATCTGCTCGGTGCAGCTTGCACGGGAGATGGTCAGGTCAGGATGGATGACGAAGCGAGGCGGCGAGTACGAGATCACCCCAGACGGGCAGCTCGCCGCAGAACGCGAACTCAGCCATTGACGCGGGACCGCTGCCCTGGCGGCGCTTCCCGGCACTAGCGATCGGTGCGGATCAGACGCCCAGCACGTCCGCAAGCCGCAGCTCGTCGGCGGCGGGGTCCTTCAGGAACAGCTCGTCCTCGATCTCGGTCAGATGCGAGAGCATCTGCGCGCGCGCAGCCTGCTTGTCGCGCTTGCGGATCGCGGCGACGATGCCGGCGTGATGATCGGTGCCGCAAGCGGGCGTGTCGTGGCGGCGGTACAGCAGGATGATGAGCGAGGAGCGCGCGATCAGCTCCTTGAGGAAGCCGAGATAGATACTGTGGCCGCTCATCTCGGCGACGAGCTTGTGAAACTCACCGGAAAGCCGAACCGAGGCGCGCGCGTCGCCGCGCAGCTCGGCCTCGCGTTCCTCGGTAAGATGTTGCTGGAGACGATCGAGCCAGGCCGGCGACATCGCGTCGATGGCGTGATCGACGATGGTGGGCTCGATCAGGCGCCGCGCCTCGAACACCTCGCGAGCATCGGCGGGCGTGGGGCGCGCGACGAACGCGCCGCGGTTCTTCTCGATGTTGACGATGCCCTCATGCGCAAGTTGCTGCAGCGCGGTGCGGACCAGGGTGCGGCTCGCGCCGTAGATCTCGCCGATCTCGTCCTCGCCGAGCTTCGTGCCCGGCAGCAGGCGATGCTCGAGGATCGCGGCGGTTACGCCCTCCCGGATGCGGCTGACCCGATCGCTCGCGTCTGGCGCGTCGGATTTGGGGCGGGACTTGGCGGCCATTGGTTCGAGAGTTGGGCTTGAGGGCTCGGTCGACGACGTTCGCTTTCGAATGTTAGTCGACGACCTGTATCCAATCACAGGCGAAACTTTATACAATCTTCGCCTATTTTGTGTGCAAACAACTGTGCAGGCGGCGGGCAGCCCGGATGCACCGGATTCGATCTAACGATCTGACTCCGCTGCACAGTTTTAAGAAATCGGCGGACCGAAGCTGGTTGGCACGGACCTTGCGGAGAGAGGCCGGAAGCACCGCCCCTCCTCGGACACGCCATGGCCACTCCCGCCGCTCTCGAACTGGTCGCCGTCACCAAGCGCTACGACACGACGCTGGCGGTCGACACCGTCAATTTGAAGATCCCGGCCGGCACCTATTGCTGCCTGCTCGGCCCGTCCGGCTGCGGCAAGACTTCGACCCTGCGGATGATCGCGGGCCACGAGGCGGTCAGCGAGGGCGACATCATCCTCGGCGCGCAGAACGTCACCGACCTGCCGCCGGCCGAACGCGGCACCGCGATGATGTTCCAGTCCTACGCGCTGTTTCCGCATCTGAGCGTGATCGACAACGTCGCCTTCGCCCTGAAGATGCGCGGCATCGACAAGCCGACGCGGCACAAGCGCGCCGGGGAACTGCTCGAGCTGGTCGCGATGAGCCAATATGCGGGCCGTCTCCCGGCCCAGCTCTCCGGCGGCCAGCAGCAGCGCGTTGCGCTCGCCCGCGCGCTGATCACCGAGCCGCAGATCCTCCTGCTCGACGAGCCCCTCTCCGCGCTCGATCCGTTCCTGCGGGTGAAGATGCGCGGTGAATTGAAGCGGCTGCAGCGCGAGCTCGGCATCAGCTTCATCCAGGTCACCCACGGCCAGGAAGAGGCGATGGCGCTCGCCGACCATATCGTGGTGATGAACCACGGCCGGATCGAGCAGCAGGGCACCGCGCGCGACATCTTCCACCATCCCCGCACCGAATTCGTGGCGCGCTTCATCGGCGGCCACAACGTGCTCAGCGACGCCGGCAAGCTGATCGCCGTGCGGGCCGATCAGCTCGGCATCGCGCCGTTCACCGACGGCGCCTTCGGCGCGCCGGCGCGGCTGATCCAGACCGAGTACCAGGGCTCTTACATCGCCGTCTCGCTCACGCTCGACGACGGCACCGCCCTGTTCTCCCACGTTCCCGAAGCCACTTTCGACGTCCACCCGTTCCGTCCGGGCGATCGCGTGCTGGCCACCTGGGATCCCGCCAAGGCGCAACGCCTGCAATAGCGCCAATCGATCACTGGAATGCGCAACAGAGGAGTGACTGACATGAGCGAGACCATCAGGACAAAGGGCGTCAGCCGCCGCACGCTGCTCAAGGGAACCGCCAGTCTGGCCGGCCTTGCCGCCGGCTCCGGCGCCATCACCGGCTTTCCCTATGTGAAGTCGGCCGAGACCAAGGTGCTGCGCTATCTCGGCACCGCCGTGAACGAGGGCGACGACATCTCCAAGCAGTGCCTGAAGGACACCGGCATCAAGATCGAATACATCACCGCGACCACCGACGACGTCACCAAGCGCGTGATGACCCAGCCGAACTCCTTCGACGTGCTGGACACCGAATATTTCTCGCTGAAGAAGATCGTGCCGTCGGGCAACATCCTTGCGCTCGACGCCAGGAAGATCAAACAGTTCGACAACATCACGCCTGTCTTCACCAAGGGCGAGACGCCCGGCGGCAAGAAGATCGGCGGCCAGGGCACCGCGCCCTGGAAGGTGCTCTATCTCGAAGGCAAGGACTCCAAGAAGTTCGCGACGTCGGCGACTGAATTCGTCACGCTGATCCCGACGGTCTACAACGCCGACACGCTGGGCATCCGCCCCGACCTCATCAAGCGCCCGATCGGCTCCTGGTCCGAGCTGCTCAACCCCGAATTCAAGGGCAAGGCCTCGATCCTCAACATCCCCTCGATCGGCATCATGGACGCCGCAATGGTCGTGGAAGCCACCGGCAAATACAAATACGCCGACAAGGGCAACATGACCAAGGAAGAGATCGATCTCACCATGAAGGTGATGACCGAGGCCAAGAAGGCCGGCCAGTTCCGCGCGTTCTGGAAAGACTTCAACGAGAGCGTCAACCTGATGGCATCAGGGGAAACCGTGATCCAGTCGATGTGGTCGCCGGCAGTGACCAAGGTCCGCTCGATGGGCATTGCCTGCACCTTCCAGCCGCTGAAGGAAGGCTATCGCTCCTGGGCGTCGGGCTTCTGCGTCTCCAAGGGCGTGTCGGGCGCGAAGCTCGAATGGGCTTATGAGTTCGTGAACTGGTTCCTGTCCGGCTATGCCGGCGCCTATCTCAACCGCCAGGGCTACTACTCCGCCGTGCTCTCCACCGCGAAGGCGCATATGGAGCCCTACGAGTGGGCCTATTGGATGGAAGGCAAGCCGGCCGAGAAGGACATCAAGGCACCCGACGGCTCGCTGCTCGAAAAGGCAGGCGCCGTGCGTGACGGCGGCTCCTATGAGGACCGCATGGGCGGCGTCGCCTGCTGGAACGCGGTGATGGACGAGAACGACTACATGGTCCGCAAGTGGAACGAGTTCATCGCAGCGTAACCGACATGTCGGAAGAAGTTCTGCAACAGGCGCCCCCGGGCTTGATCCCGGGGTCGGGCACAGCGCGCGCCGCAAAGCCGACGCGCCTGTCGCCGTCCTTCGTGTCCTGGCTTCAGGCCGGGCCGATGATGCTGGTGTTTCTCGCCTTCTTTCTCATTCCGCTGGTGTTCGTCGTCATCGTCTCGTTCTGGGACTACAACGAATACCAGTTGCTGCCGGCGTTCTCGGGCCGCGGTTACACCGACACGTTCGAAGGCTGCATCGCGCAGCTGCCCGATCTCTGCACGATCGGGCGAACCTATGTCATGACGCTGAAGCTGTGCTTCCTGGTCTGGGCGATCACGCTGTTCATCGGCTTCTGGGTCGCCTATTTCCTCGCCTTCCACGTCAAGTCCAAGACCTGGCAGATGGGATTGTCGCTGCTCTGCACGATCCCGTTCTGGACCTCCAACGTGATCCGCATGATCGCCTGGATCCCGCTGCTCGGGCGCAACGGCTTGGTCAATTCCGGCCTCGTCAAGACCGGCCTGATCAACCACCCGCTGGAATGGCTGCTGTTCTCCGAATTCTCGGTGGTGCTGGCGCTGGTGCACCTCTTCACCTTCTTCATGGTGGTGCCGATCTTCAATTCGATGATCCGCATCGACAAGTCGCTGATCGAAGCCGCCTATGATGCCGGCGCGACCGGCTTCCAGACGCTTGTCAACGTCATCATCCCACTGGCAAAGCCGGGCATCGTGATCGGCTCGATCTTCGTCATCACCATCGTGATGGGCGACTTCATCACCATCGGCGTGATGGGCGGCCAGCAGATCGCAGCTGCCGGCAAGATCATCGAGACGCGGGTCAACGCGCTGCAATTCCCGGCCGCCGCGGCCAACGCCGTGATCCTGCTCGCGATCACCTTCCTGATCATCACCATGATGTCGCGCATCGTCGACATCAAGAAGGAGCTCTAGAGCATGAAGGAAGGACGCCCGCGTTCGTTCTACGTGCTCGCGATCTTCTTCGCGGCCTATGTGCTGTTCCTCTACGGGCCGATGATCGCGATCTACGTGCTGTCGTTCCAGGGGCAGCAGGGCGGCCTCACCTTCCCGATGAATGGCGTGTCGACCTTCTGGATCGCAAAGCTGTTCCAGGGCACCGGCATCGTCGATCTCGGCGCGGCTTTCCGCCGCTCGCTCCTGCTCGGCGTGATCGTGATGATCGTCACCGTCGTGCTGTCGGTCGCCGCCGGCATGGCCTTCCGCAGGAAGTTCAGGGCGCAGAGCATTCTGTTCTATTCGGCGATCGCGAGCCTGATCGTGCCTTCGATCATCACCTCGCTCGGCATCTCACTTGAGTTTCGCATCATCGACGATCTGATCAAGGCGCATTGGAACGAGAATTTCGAGACCTCGATGGGCCTGCTCACATCGGGTCTCGGCGCACACCTGACCTGGACGTTGCCGTTCGGCCTGCTCATCATGTTCGCGATCTTCAACCGCTTCGATCCCCGCCTCGAGGAAGCCGCGCGCGATCTCGGGGCGACGCCGTGGCAGACGTTCCGCCATGTCGTGCTGCCGATCATCCTGCCTTCCGTGATTGGCATCGGCCTGTTCGGCTTCACGCTGTCCTGGGACGAGCTCGCCCGCTCCAGCCAGGCGATCGGGGCGGTGAATACGCTGCCGCTCGATCTGCAGGGCCTGACCACCACGGTGACGAATCCCGACATCTATGCGCTCGGCACAGTGATCTCGGCTGTCTCGTTCACGGTGATCACGCTTGCGCTCGGCACCATCCACATGCTCAACAAGCGGCAGGCGGCCAAGGGTTCGGACGCCGGCAAAGGCCTTGTCTGAGAAGGGACTTGTCTGCGAAGGGACTCGTCTGATCGAAATGCGACTGCACATCGTCAATCCCAACACCACTGTTACGATGACGGCGAAGATCGCCGCTGCAGCGCGCAGCGTCGCCCTGCCCGGCACGGTGATCGTCGCGCGGCAGCCGACGATGGGCCCGGTCTCGATCGAGGGATTTTACGACGAGGCCTTCGCCGTGCCCGGCATGCTCGGCTGCATCCGCGAGGCCGACCACGATGGTGCGGAGGCCCACATCATCGCCTGCTTCGACGACACCGGCTTGGATGCCGCGCGCGCCGTCGCGAAGGCGCCTGTGATCGGCATTGGAGAGGCCGGCTTCCACATGGCGAGCCTGGTCGCCGCGCGCTTTGCCGTGGTGACGACGCTCGGTGTCTCCATCGTGCCGATCGAACATAATCTGCGGAAATACGGCCTCGCTGATCGCTGCGCCCGCGTGCGCGCCGCCGAGGTCCCGGTGCTGGCGCTCGAGGAGCGCAACACGGACGCGCTCGCAAAGATCTCCACGGAGATCACGGCCGCGATCCGCGACGACCGGGCGGAAGCCATCGTGCTCGGCTGCGCCGGCATGGCCGATCTCGCCGCTGAGCTCGCCACTGCCCACGGCCTGCCCGTGATCGACGGCGTCGCTGCAGCGGTGACGCTGGCGGAATCACTGGTGCGGCTGGGCCTGAAGACCTCCCGGCTCGGACCCTATGCGGCACCGCGCGCGAAGACCTATTCCGGGCCGTTTGCGCCGTTTCAACCTTGATTCCCGCGCCAGGGCGGAGCCTTGGAGGCCGCAAGGCCCGCTGATTCCTGGTTTTTTGGCCCTTAGCCTCTTTTTGGTCCCATTCCTTGCGGAAACGTAACACTTTCGGGACGCCCCGGCGACCTCTGGTTGCCGGTCTTCGCCACTCACCAAGTTTCAATTTGGGTTTTGTCAGCGATGATCGATCTCGCCCAGGACACACCGTCGAACCCCCTGCTTCGCCTTGGCGCCCAGCCCATCGCGCTGACCGCCGCTGCGCTCCTGCTCCTGATCGCGGGGGTTACCTCGATCACGATCTGGCGGGCCTATACCGGCGCCGCTCCTGAAGCCGACCGGGTGGTGGCATCGCGGCAGCTCCAGGCCCGCACGGCCCAGGCCTCCGAGCAGCTGGTCGAGAAGACCAAGGGACTGGAGGCGACCCAGCAGGAATCGATCGACCAGCTCCAGGTCGTGCAGGACCAGCTCCAGACGATGAAGCGGCTGATGGCGGCGCAGCAGGCCGACACCAAGCGCCTGTCCGAACAGGTCGCATCGCTGAACGAGTCCATCGACGGCCTAAGGCAATCGTTTGCCAGCGCACGGGCGACCGAGGTTGAAACGCCCTCGGTTACCCGCAGGAAACCGGCGCGGCACCGTGTCCACGCCAGTGCGCGAAAGCGCTCGCGCGGCTGAGCGTCCGCCACGCGGTGGAACTTTTATTTTCGCGACTTGTGAACTGGATCACATTCAGGCGAATGATTCCGCGCGATGGTCGCCCTTACCGGATGGCGTGAGCCGATTTCAATGTCCGGGGCTGGCAAGGTCGTTGACGGTATACTGCGTCAACGGCCTTGTTTTTTGTGGGCCCCTACTCGCAGACGTCCACGCGGCGGATACGCCAGCCCGCTGGCGTCATGACGCGCTTGCGCGACACGTAGCAGCCGCCATAACCGTCGTTGTAGTCACCGTAGCCGGTACGATAATAGGTGGGACCGCCGTAATAGGGGTAGCCGTAGCCGTAATAACCGCCGTAGAAGCCGGCGCCGGCGATGCCCGCCCCGATCGCAACTCCGGGCCAGAAGCCGCCGCCATGCCAATGGCCGCCATGGCCCCAGCCGCCACCGCCATGACCCCAGCCGCCATGGCCACCGCCATGCCCAAATCCCCCTGCGTGGGCCACCTGCGGTGTCGACAGCCCGACTGCCGCGACGGCCAGCGCCGCCATCATCATCCTACGTAACATCACTTGATCCTCCGCGTGGACACGCTCCACGCTTCAAAGCAGGGTCAAGCTAACGTCACTTGGGCATTCGGGACAGCCACGCTGTCTCACTTCCGCGCGAGGATCAGCAGCCGCGGCAGATGCTCTTGAGCTTCTTGTCGAGCATACGATTCTCGGCATTGACGGTGGCATCAGCGCCACCGCCTGTGCCGCTGCCGGTCGTAACTCCGGAGCCCGGGCCGGACGACTGAGCCGTACCCAGGCTGTTGGTGCCGGGCGGTGGAGCCGGCGAGTTGGCGACGCCTCCGCTCGATCCGACGGAGCCTTCCGCCGATCCCGCGGCGCCTCCGGTCGATCCGGCAGAACCGCCACTCGCCTGCGCGAACGCGACGGCCGGCATCGCCGCAAGGGCGAAGATCACCATCATGGTCTTGATTGAGACGGTTGCAGGCGATGCGGCCATGAGACTTCTCCTTTACCGGTCAACCGCCGCGGCAAAGGCCGGTTCCGGAACAAATGCCGTCACATCAGCTTGAAAGCGAGGAGGCTCTTTCACGATGACCGATCGCGATCCTTTTGCAGAAGGCGAACGCGCCGCGCGCGACAACATGCCGGCCGAGGCCAATCCCTACACCGACGGCAGCGACGAGCACGCGCTCTGGGCTGCCGGCCACGAGAAGGTTGCAGGCGCGATCGAAGCGCGCGAATCCGAGGGAAGCTGAGCCTCAACCGATCCGCTTCAGGCCCTTCTTGAAGCGCGGACCGTTGGCCACGTAAAACCTCGCCGCGCTCCCCATCTTCTGCACCTGGGCGTCGTCGAGCGTGCGGATCACGCGCGCCGGTGAGCCGATGATGAGGGAACGTTCGGCAAACTCCTTGCCCTCGGTGATGACGGAACCGGCTCCGACGATGCTGTTGCGGCCGATCTTCGCCCCGTTCATCACGATCGAGCCCATGCCGATCAGCGCGCCCTCTTCGATGGTGCAGCCGTGAAGGATGACATTGTGGCCGACCGTACAGTTCCGGCCGATGTGAAGCGGAAAGCCGAGATCGGTGTGGCAGGTCGAGCCGTCCTGCACATTGGCGCCCTCGCCGATCTCGATCCACTCATTGTCGCCGCGCAGCACCGCGCCGAACCAGACGCTCGCACCCGGCTTCAGGCGCACGCGGCCGATCACGGTGGCGGTCTCGGCGATGAAATAATTGCCGTCGGCGGGAAGGTCGGGCGCCTGCCCGTCGAGCTCGTAGATCGCCATGGAGGTCTCCTGTCGCGTTGAGCACTGGCATAGCCAAACGGCAGCCGCGACGCAAAGGCCCCGCGCCGGCAGCGCTCAATGCGCGGGCGTCAGCCCAGAACGCCGGCCGCGCGCAGCGTCATCAGGAAGAAGGTGCCGCTCATCATGCTCCAGAAGCCGGCGATGAGGGTCGCCATCATCACGAATTCGGCACGGCGGCTTTCCACCCGCATGCCGCGCAGCGTGTTGCGCATGATGATGAAGGGCGCGGCAAACACCAGGAACGGCACCGCAGCGAAGGTCTTCGGCGCCACGCCGTCCTGCAACAGGCCGAAGCCGGCGGGCCGCTGCGCCAGCGCCTGGTATCCGTTCACGAGCGCGCCCGCGAGCGCGAAGCCAATGCAGATCGAGAAGAAGGTGTTGAAAGCTTCAGGTGTCATCGGAACGGTCCGCCCTTACGCAACGCCGAGCATTCCTGTGACAAATGGAGCCGGTTAACGCTACATTATCCTTAAGGGAAGGTTAACGCCGCCGTCCTGTCCACGCAGGGCCGTCCCCGCCCCCCGCGGCCGGGAACGCTGCGCGAAATCGCCGCCGCATGGCATATTCGCCGCTGATTCGTCGGCCACCGGCCGATGTCCGGCTCGACCTCGCGCAAGCTCATGACGGTGTTTTCGGCAGCTCCCCATAGGTCCCCCCGCACGCGCACCTCGGCGCATGCCGTCCCGATCGTGCTCGGCGGCATTGCTGCGGTCTGCGCGGTCGCGCTTGTCGCCTATCTGTTGTGGCCGACCTGGGGCACCCGCGGCGCGAACGCCCCGGACAAGCTGCCGGTGAGCGTCGGCGGCACGCTGTTCAACCTGCCGGTGACGGCGATCCGCATGAAGATCCAGCGGCACTCCGGGCCGCAGGAGCGCATCGATCTCGACTTCCTCTATCCCTCTCTCGAGCCGCCCGGCGCGCCGAAGCACGTCACCGCCGACACGGTGGAAGCGGCGGTGCAATCGATCGACCGCATCTTCCTGTCGATCACAGCCCATCACGATGCGCTCTCGCCCGAGGAGCGGACAGCCACGATCTATCCGCGCTATCTCGACCAGGCCGCAGCGATGCCCGCGGACGGCCTGACGATGCGGATGTTCCGGACTGAGTCCCCTTACGGCAGCGAAGACTTCTATTCCGCTGCAAGCCCCGCGCTGACCGCGCGCTGCACCCGCGATGCGTCAACGCCAGGCATGTGCCTGTCCGAGCGCCGCGTCGGCGGCGCCGACCTCACCTTCCGCTTTCCGCGCAGCTGGCTGTCCCAGTGGCGCGAGGCGGCGGAGGCGATGGACAGGCTGACGGCGCAGCTGCGCGGACCGAAGGGGTGAGCGTGGCCGCGAGATCGGCTTGCAGGCCGGGCTCAACCCCTCACCGAACAAAATCTCGAAGAACAACCCCATGCACAGTAGCCAAGTCACGGCCGTACTTCGTATTTTCAGATATTCTCTATTTCCGAATTAAAGCTTGACCCATCGGGCAAAACCCGTGGGGATCTCAAGGCCACATCATCCACACTTGATGCGGGCAGGCTCAATCCTGCCCCTTCCGCGCCCGATAAAGGCTCGGCGTCGTGCCGACCGCCTTGCGGAAGGCGCGGTTGAAATTGGCCTGCGAGGAAAATCCCGCGGCAAAGGCGATATCGACCAGCGGGCGATCGCTGGTCGATAGGAGCCGCTTGGCGAGATCGAGGCGCTGACGGCTGACATATTCGTGCGGTGCAGTTCCGGTCGCCGCCTTGAAGCTGCGGGAGAAATGCGCCGGGCTCATGCAGGCCACCGATGCGAGATCCTTCACGGTGAACTCGCGCTCGACGGATGCGTCGATGAATTCCGTGACGCGCGACAGGCGCCTCGCATCGAGCGGTTTCTGCACGGCATAGGATTGCTTCAGCCGGACTGAACTGGCGGCGTAGCTGTGCACCAGATGGGCGGACAAGGCCCGCCCCAGGCTTTCGATCAAAAGGCGGCCTGTGGAGGTCTCCTGCGCGAGCTCCGCGAGAATGCGGTCCGCGACGTGCTCGATGAACAAGTCCCGATCGATCGTCTCGTAACGGATGGACATGCCCGAGGGATCGATGTCGAGATCCCTGAGCATGGTATCGTCGAACGGCTTGCCCGGAAGAAAGAGATGCAGGCATTCCTGCATCTGGTTCTCGACGCGGATGAAGTCTTCGCGGATGCCGGCCGGGCAGAGCCAAACGGTGCCTCTCCTGCCGAAGGTGCGCTGCCGCATACCGGCGCCTTCGCGGTCGACGACCGAACTGCCGCGCAGCAATATCGCGATCTCGGTGTCGCGCGGCAATTGCGGAGGGAGATCGCCCGGCTCATGACTCCATCGCTCGGCCAGGAGATGCCCCCACTGCCGGTCGTTGGACGTCTGGAGCATTCTGCCGGTAACATATTTATCGACAGAGTTGCCAAGCATACCCATCGGAAATCTCCGCCAGATCACGCGATGTATGGGTAGAGAGGTATTGCCGGTTCCAGCAACTAGCATGCCAGACAACCGGCAGGGCGTCCACCGGCCGAGAGCAGTCCGGGACAACAACACCGCACGTTTTGAAAAGCCAAGGCGGGTCCGGCCGCCGCATCCTTCGGACCGTCTTGAATCAGGAAGCGGAGAGATCCATGGCGAGGTCCACGGTCATAGGCGCATGCCCCCACGACTGCCCCGACACCTGCTCCATCCTGACCACGGTCGAGGACGGCAAGGCGATTGCCGTCCGCGGCAATCCCGATCACCCGTTCACGCGCGGACGGCTCTGCGTCAAGGTCAACAATTACGAGGAGCGCGTCTACAGCGACAAGCGCATCCTCCATCCGCTGAAACGGGTCGGCCCGAAGGGCTCCCGGCAATTCCAGCGGATCTCCTGGGACGAAGCCATCGACACCATCGCATCGCGCTGGACCTCCGTGATCGCCGAGCACGGCGCGCAGGCGATCCTGCCCTACAGCTATCTGGGCACGCAGGGCATCATCAACGGGTTGAATGTCGGAGATCCCCTCTTCAACAAGCTAGGTGCGACAGTGCTGGAGCGCACGTTCTGCGACTCCGCCTCGTGCACAGCGTACATGATGACGATCGGGCACACGCCCGGCGTCGACCCCGAAAGCTTCGTGCACTCGAAATACATCATCCTGTGGGCCTGCAACACGCTGAGCACGAACTCGCATCACTGGCCGTTCATCGAGCAGGCAAAGAAGGCCGGCGCCAAGCTCGTCGTGATCGATCCCGTCCGCACCCGCACCGCGCGCCTCGCCGACTGGCACATTCCGATCCGGCCCGGCACTGACGCCGCGCTCGCGCTGGCGATGATCCACGTCATCATCAAGGAGAACCTTGTCGATCGCGACTACGTCAACAAATACACCGTTGGCTATGAGGAGCTGGCCGAGCGGGCCGCGACCTACACCCCCGAATTTGCCTCGCAGGAAACTGGCATTCCCGTCGACGACATCCTCAAGCTGGCCAGAGAATTTGCGACCACATCGCCCGCCGTCGTACGCATCGGCGTCGCGGTCGAGCGGCATGCCGGCGGCGGCCAGACCGTGCGTGCGATCGCCTGCCTTCCGGGGCTGATCGGCGCCTGGAAGCATGTCGGTGGCGGCCTGCTCCAGCTGCCAATCTGGGCCTTCCCGGTCAGATGGGACGTGCTGATGCGGCCCGATCTGCAGCCAGAGACAATGCGCGTGCTCAATTCCTGGCGGCTTGGAGCTGCGCTGACCGGCGAGCTCGGCTTCGACCCACCGGTCAAGGCGCTGTTCGTCTACAACGCCAACCCGATGGCGATGGTGAGCGAACAGGCCAAGCTCGAAAAAGGGCTCGAACGCGAGGATCTCTTCACCGTCGTCAGCGAGCACTTCCTGACCGACACCGCCAGATATGCCGACATCGTTTTGCCCGCAACCACGCAGCTCGAGCAGAAGGACATCATGTTCTCCTGGGGGCACCTTTACCTCTCCTACAACAACCAGGCGATCGCGCCGCTCGGCGAAGCCGTCTCCAACACAGAACTGTTCCGCCGCCTGGCGCGCGCAATGGGCATCACCGACCCCACTTTCTTCCGGACCGACGACGAAATCATCGAAGCTTCGCTCGACTGGAGCAGCCCGGTTCTTGAAGGCATCACGCTCGACGGCGTCAAGACCAAGGGCTATGCGCGCCTCAACATGCCGGCGCCCGCCGACTGGGCGCCGCATCGCGAGGGCAATTTCCCGACCGCCTCCGGCAAGTGCGAGTTCAAATCGACGATCGCGGGCGGCGGCAACTTCGTGGTGCCGCTGTTCCGCCAGGGCTACAACGGCGACCAGGATGCCACGCCCGTGGATCCCCTGCCCCACTACATCCCGCCGAACGAGAATCCGCGCACGGCGCCGGTGCTCGCGACGCGCTACCCGCTCAGCCTGATCTCGCCGAAGAGCCACGCCTTCCTGAACTCGAATTACGGCAATCTTCCCGCGCAAACCGCCCAGGCCGGCGAAGAACAGGCGGTGCTTCTCAATCCCGATGATGCCGCACAGCGCGGGATCGTCGCCGGCGCGCCCATTCGCGTGTTCAACGATCGGGGCTCATTCGAAGCCTTTGCGACCGTTTCGTCCGACATCATGCCTGGAGTCGTGGTGGCGCCGTCCGGTTACTGGCAGCGGTCCAATCGCAAGGGCGCGACGGTCCACGTTCTGACGCCGCCGGCGTTCGCCGACCTCGGCCGGGCCCCGACATTCTCCGACATCCTCGTCCAAGTCAGCGGGGCGTGACGATGACTTATGTGGTCACCGACAATTGCCGGGGGTGCCGATACACCGAATGCGTCACGGTGTGTCCCGTCGAGTGTTTTCACCTCGATGAGTCGATGACCTATATCGATCCGGAAAACTGCATCGACTGCGGCGGCTGCGCGCCGGCCTGCCCGGTCGGTGCGATCGAGCCCGACTATCGCCTCGCAGCCGACAAGAAATTCTGGATCGACGTCAACCGCAAGCGCGCCGCCGAAACTCCCGTCATCAGCGCGCGCCTGGTGCCTCTGCCGGGCGCCGACGAACGCCGCCTGGCGCTCGGCCGATGACGGGCGGGACGCGCGTCGCCGTCGTCGGGAGCGGACCGAGCGGCTTCTATACGGCCGAGGCCCTCTTGCGTTCCGGTACATCTGTGACGGTTGACATGTTCGAACGGCTCCCGGTGCCGTACGGGCTGGTGCGGTTCGGCGTGGCGCCCGACCACCCGAAGCTCAAGCAGGTGACGGCAGCGTTCGACCGCATCGCCGCCATGCCCGGCTTTCGCTTCATCGGCGGTGTCACGGTCGGAGACGATGTCACGGTCGACGAGCTGCGTGAGGCCTATGACGCCGTCGTGTTGGCAACGGGCGCCGAACTGAGCCGGCCGCTGGGCATTCCGGGCGAGGCTCTGCCCGGGAGCCACAGCGCCGGCGATTTCGTCGCGTGGTACAACGGACACCCCGATTTCGCCGATCTCAGCTTCAATCTCGACCATGAGGCGGCAATCATCATCGGTCACGGCAATGTCGCACTCGACGTCGCACGCATTCTCGCCAAGACCGCCGACGAGCTGCGACAGACCGATATCGCGCGCCACGCGCTCGAGGTGCTGGCGGCGAGCCGGATTCGCGAGATCTCCATCGTCGGCCGCGGCGGACCGGTGCAGGCCAAATTCAGCGCCAAGGAATTGCGCGATTTCCTCGAATTGAAGTCATGCGACACGCTCGTCAACGACCGCGATGTCACACCGAAGGACTTCGAACCGCAGCATCCCGCAGATCCGGAGCTGGTCGAGAAGCTGTCGCTGCTGCGCGGATTTTCGCAGCAGACCGCGACCAGGCCGCGCCGCTGTGTCTTTCGATTTGGCTTCTCGCCCTTCGCGATCCACGGACGAGACCGGGTGGAGACCCTCTCGGTGACGCACCGGTCCGGCGCCGTCGAGGACATCGCCGGCGGCCTCGTGTTCGGCAGCGTCGGCCGCAGGACGGCGCCCGTCACCGGCGTGCCCTACGACACACATCGCGGCGTTCATGCCAACGCCAATGGACGTGTCACGAACGGGCATTGCGTGATCGAGGGCCTCTATGCCTGCGGATGGAGCAAGCGCGGTCCGAACGGCACGATCGGCACCAATCGCGGCTGCGGCATCGCCACGGCAGAGGCCGTGCTGGCGGATCTTGCGCATCGGCGAGCGCGCCCGGACACGCCGGATGCGCTGCTGGCACGCGTCGTCGGCCGCGTCACCCGCGTCGTGAGCTATCCGGACTGGATGGTGATCGATACTGCCGAGAAATCCAGGGGAGCCCTGCTCGGCAAGCCGCGGGAAAAATTCGTCACAATCCCCGACATGCTCGCAGCGGTGGGCGCGTAACCCCGGAACCGATCGCGCCACCGGACCGCGCTAAAGCGCGATGCGATCAGGATGAATCGTCATCGCGCTTTAGGTTGTTGTTTAAGCATGATCTTTTCGGAAAACCGCTGCGCACTTTTCCGGACCACGCTCGCATCTATTCCTGATCGACGAGATCGTCCTCGAGGATCGCCATCTGGAACTGGAACGAGCGATCGTCGTCCTCGTCGTCGACGAAGAGCACGCCGATGAATTCCTCGCCGATATAGACTTCGGCGGAATCGTCCTTCTTCGGCCGCGGCACGACGCGGATCTTGGGATTGCCGAATACGCGCTTCAAATACGCATCTAACTTTCTGACTTCTTTGACGTCCACGGCAAGTCTCCGATCGAAAATGGTCGGCGGGTTTTAGGACGAGACGCGACGAACCGCCAGCATGAATTGCCAAAGAATTTGGGGATCGAAAGGGCCGGAAAACCGCCCCTTTTCGCCTTCAAAATCAGGTCTTAAAGCCCCAAGTCTCCCCCAAGTCTCAAAGCCCCATCGCGTTGATCATCTGATCCATGGTGCGCGACGGTTCGGCGCAGCCGGCCTCGCCGACGACCTTGGCAGGCACGCCCGCGACGGTGACGTTGTGCGGCACGGGCTTGACCACGACCGAGCCGGCGGCGATGCGCGCGCAATGGCCGATCTCGATGTTGCCGAGGATCTTTGCGCCGGCGCCGATCAGCACGCCATGGCGGATCTTCGGATGACGGTCCTCGTTCTCCTTGCCGGTGCCGCCGAGCGTCACGCCGTGCAGGATCGAGACGTCGTCCTCGATCAACGCCGTCTCACCGCAGACGAAGCCGGTGGCATGGTCGAGGAAGATGCCGCGGCCGATGCGCGCGGCGGGATTGATGTCGGTCTGGAACACCGCGGAGGCGCGGCTCTGCAGGTAATACGCAAAATCCTTGCGGCCCTTCAGCCAGAGCCAGTGCGCCAGGCGATGGGTCTGGATGGCGTGAAAGCCCTTGAAGTAGAGCAAGGGATCGATGAAGCGCGAGGTCGCGGGATCGCGATCGTAGACGGCCACGAGATCGGCGCGGAAGGCGTTGCCGAGATCGGGATCGTCGCGCAGCGCCTCGCCATAGGTCTGGCGCACGAGGTCGCCCGACAGCGCGGAGTGATCGAGCCGGTCGGCGACGCGGTGGATCACCGAATCTTCCAGGCGGCTGTGATGCAGCACCGTCGAATAGATGAAAGTCGCAAGCTCGGGCTCGCGACGGACGATGTCCTCCGCTTCGCCCCGGATCCGGTCCCAGATCGGATCGAGCGATGCGAGCTTTCCTCCCGGATTGACCTGATGCACTGCCATGGATTTGCTCTTTGGGATTTGCTCTTTCGAGTGGGCTCGTTTTGCCGGCTTTATAGCATAGTCTAAGCGACGAAGTCCTGAACCGGCTTGCCTGAGAGTGAACAGCGCCTTGCCCTGCCAAAGCATGCCAAGACGTTGAAACACAACAGTTTCTTCGAAGCCCCCAAGCGGCAAGGTCGGCTCAAAGTGGTCAGAGTTTTGCCAAATTCAAGTCGGGCGGCGTCAAACTATTGGTGAATTCTCTCCCGACCGTTATTGCGAGCATGGTTCGGGGCGAGGACGGGGAACAAATTTGAGCATCACCACCGATCAATTGCGCGCGCGCGCCGCGGGCTCGCTTTGGCTGCGTCTGGCGGCGGTGGCCCTGCCCCTCCTGATGATCGCGCCGGCATTCTGGAACGGCTACCCGCTGTTGCAATGGGATACCGGCGGCTATCTGGCGCGCTGGTACGAGGGGTATCTCGTCCCCAGCCGCTCCACGGTGTTCGGCCTCTACCTGCACTATGGCGAAAGTTTTGGTTTCTGGATCAACCTCGCGGTCCAGTCGCTGGCGACGCTGTGGCTGCTGCAGCTCACCCTGCGCGTGCTCTCGATGATGCAGACCTTCTGCTTCGTCGCGATCAGCCTTGGCCTGATCCTGTCGACCGCGCTGCCCTGGCTTGCGAGCATGCTGCTCACCGACATCTTTGCAGGACTCTCGATCCTGTCGCTGTTCCTGCTGGTCGTCGGCGCAAGCCGAACCTCGGCGCTCGAGAAAATCTCGCTGTTCGTCTTCACCGCCTTTGCCGCCGCCACCCACAGCGCCACGCTCGGCGTGCTGCTCGGTCTTTGCGTCGCGGGCTGGATGGCACGGCCGTTTCTGAGGGAGCGCCTACCGCTTGCGGGATTGGCGCAGGCCAGCCTCACCATCGTTGCGGGCGGCCTGATGCTGGTCTCGGCGAATTATGCGCTGTCCGGCAAGCTGGCCTGGACGCCCGGCGGTTACGGCGTCGCCTTCGGCCGCATGATGCAGGACGGCATCGTCGCGCGTTACCTCAGCGATCATTGCCCCCGCGAACGCTACAAGCTGTGTCCGTATCGCAATGAGCTGCCGGCGACGGCAGATGAGTTCCTGTGGGGCAAGAGCATGTTCAACACGCTCGGCCGCTTCGACGGCATGAACGAGGAGATGGGCTACATCGTCGTGCAGTCGCTCAAAGATTATCCGGCCTGGCAGGCCGGCGCGGCGCTGCGGGCGATGGGCCAGCAATTGCTGCATGTCGCGACCGGCGAAGGCACCAATGGCTGGATCCCGCACACCCGTGGCATCGTCGAGCGCTACGTCCCCGCGCAGGCCGCGTCGATGCGCTCCGCGCGACAGCAGAATTGGCAGCTCGACTTCACCGCCATCAACTGGCTGCACGTGCCGGTGGCGCTGGCCTCGATGCTGGCGCTGGTCGCGCTGCTCGGCCATGCGCTCGCGAACCGCCGGCTCGACGAGCTGACGCTGCTGGCGGCGACCGTGACGCTAGCGCTGCTCGGCAACGCCTTCATCTGCGCCGTCATCTCAGGCCCGCACGACCGCTACGGCGCGCGGATGGCATGGGTCGCCACCTTCGTGGTATTGACGGCGCTGGCGCGACGGTTTGGGGACGACATCAAAGCGCGATGAGATTGGGGTGATGCATCCCCGTTGCGAACGCAGGCGGCTTGCGGTCTCACGAATATTTGGCCAATCATGCTTGCCGCTTAGTCCAGCCGTAAGCTTGGCGGCACTTCACAGAGCCCCATGGAATAGTGACACATGGACTTCGAAAAGGCGGCAGCACTTGCAGGAGCCTGGGTGGACATTCTTTGCGAGGGACAGGCACGCATTATGCGTGAAGCCACCATTGCGAAACCCTACGGGTGGATATTTTTTTATCAATCCAACCAGTACCTCGATGCCGACGACTGTTCAGCAGTGCTTGTTGGTAACGCGCCGCTCATCGTGGACAGAAATACGGGTGAGTTACGTGTAACAGGCACAGCAAGGCCGCTGGAGCACTATTTGGCGGAGTACGAGAAAACACTCCCTCCTGCATCGCTTCAACGCACACCACAGCCTCCCACTTGGTAGCCGGCGCCAACGTCCAGAGCATCGGGGCGGAATGCCGCCTGTTTGGCCCTTTGCTGCCCCCGGCCCGCCTCGAGCTGAGGTCCGATAACCACCCTTAGCGGACTCCAAGACGCCGAAGGTCAGCAGCTGGCGCCGGAATTCCCGCCTGTTCCCAGGAACAAAATTTAATTTATTTAATTTATTTAATGTGATTTAATTGCCCTACCCTCCGGAGAAACTGCAATGCCAGACCAGGACGACGACCGACGGGAGTTCTTGAAGACCTGCGGAAAGTTCGCCGCCGTGACGCCGCCGACCATCACCCTTTTGCTATCAACGTCCCTCACGTCCAACGCGATTGCACAGTCTGGCGCGGGGGCTGTCCACCACGACCATCAGCACCATGGCAACAATGGCTGGGGCAACGGCGGCCGCGATGGCAGCCCCAACGGGAAGAACGATGGAGGCCGCTGAGCCGACGCGCGACCTCCGGAAGGAGACACAATGCAGCCCAGGCGCCGCGACGTAGATTGGCACTTCGCCTCCACGATCGTCTCGTTGATATGGCTAGCGATCTTGGCTGCCGCGCTTATAGCGGTGCTCCTCCGAGCCCAATCATGAACGCACAGGCCGAAGGGCCGTTATTTTCCCGCGCGGAAAGGACCGAGAGCCTGGGAGAGGCATCAGCTCGCATCCCATTGACCGCGAACTGTTGCGTTTCCTATCGCACGTCAGTTTGCAGGTCCGCAGGTGTGCACCGCTACCTGGCCAGCGGCGTTGAACTTCAAGACCGCGCTGACCAGGCCTTCGGGCACGACGTAAGAGATCAGCGCTCCCTCCTCGGCCTGCTGTAAGTTGTCGAGCCTCGACGCAGGATATTGGATCATCCGATCGACCCAATACGCGCGATGACCTTCGGGCCCTGTAATGGTCTTCGTGCAACCGCAGCCGCAGACGATGACCGCATCTTCAGCGTACATCCGCAAGATCGTGTCGACATCGCCGGCGCGGTAGGCGTCTAACCAATCGACCGCCGCGGCCATCGCGTCAAAGGACATACAAGCACCTCCATGCCAAAATCGAGATTTGGCCGGGTACCAGCTAAGTCTCGCTTTCGTGAATTTTGGTGTTCTCGCCAGGTTAGGACCATATGCTGAAAGTCATAGCCCAACGGTGGAACGGTTGGACGGGTATCCTGTTTTCCCGCCGCCCATTCCCTAGGGCAACGCAGTCGGCCCGAGCCTCATCACGCGCCCGAAGCTGGCGCCTCCCGTGGGTCCCAAGAGCGGCTTTTGGAGCGGGAGGCGTTGATGAAGGAGTCTTGCGCGATCCTTTTGGCCCAACGGCTGAACGACCTCTCTTCCCGACTGTCAGAACTGGAAGACCTCCGCCTTCGAGTCGAAGAGGCGGAGCGACGCGCCGAGGCCGTGCATCGATTACAGTCGCCTCCGAAGACTTAGCCGCCTCACGCGGGGCAACATCTTACGTGCAGGCGTCCCTGGTTCGCGCCGACCTGAAAGGAGCGGACAGCCCTTTGGGATGGAACATTTCAGGATAGCTGGGCAACAACCTCGTCGCCTCAGACGACATGGCCTCAGCCGCGGCGTGACAGAAAATCGAGCACGCCGGTCTTGTAGACCTTGTCGCCGACCGCGCGCATGTGGTCGCGGTTCGGAATGTCGAGCACTTCGGAGCCGGGGATGATGGCACCGAGCGCGCCGGCACTTCCTGCGACGTCGTCGGTCGAGCCGACCGCGATCAGCACCGGCAAGTCGATGCGCGCGGCTTCGTCGCGGGTCATGAGGTCGCGCGTGCCGCGCAGGCAGGCGGCGAGCGCACGGTGATCGGAGCGAGTCTGGTCGGCGAACGCACGGAAGGTGCGGCCGACGGGATCGGTGACGTCATCCAGCGAGGGCGCCTCCAGCGCCTTCGCGACGTTCTCGCCGGGGCCGGTGCCTTCGATCAGCCCGCCGATGCCGATGCCGCCGAGGATCGCCGAGCGCAGGCGTTGCGGCTCGTTGAGGGAGAGCCACGCCGCCATCCGTCCGCCCATCGAATAACCCATGATGTCGGCCTGCGGGATGGCGAGATGATCCATCAGCGCGAGCACGTCGCCGGCCATGGTCGGGATCGAATACTGCGCGGGCTCGTAGAGCTTTGCGCTTTCGCCATGGCCGCGATTGTCGAGCGCAATCACGCGGCGGCCGTTCTTGCGCAGCTCCGAGACCCAGGTCGGATAGACCCAGTTCACGTTCTTGCTCGAGGCGAAGCCGTGCACCAGGATGATCGGATCGCCCTCGCCTTCATCGAGATAGGCAATTTCAACGGCGCCGTTGTGAAAGCTCGGCATCAGCAGTTCCGCGGGTCTGGAGGGGAATGGTTGATCTTAGAGCACGATCCGGAAATGTGTGCAGCGGTTTTCCGGCAACATCATGCTCAAACAATAGCCCGAAGCGCCGCGCCTCAGGCCGTGACGGCCGCGTTGGCCAGAGCAGCTTCTGCGGCGATCTGGGCACGGCGAAGCCGCCGCGCCCGTTTGCGATCGCACCAGGCCTGGGTGAGGCGCTCGGTGGTCGCCTTGATGGAGGAGAGAAGGCCGAACAGCGTCAGCGCCGCACTGAGCAGCCAGAGCGCCAGATTGAACGCGCCGCCGATCAGCAGCAGAGCGCCCCGGCCGAGCAGCTTCATGACCGCGCGCGTCTTGCTGCCTTGCGCTTCGGCAAGCCGCGCCGCGCGCGCGACGTCCTTCGGACCTTCGGCGATGCGCAGCGTATCCATCGCCCCGCGCGTGCCGGTCTTCTCGGCGACACGGGTGACGTCCTTGCCGAGCCGGACCAGCGCACCGGCCTTCTCGGCCCGGAACGCGGCCTTGATCGCGCTGACGGTCTCGCCCGGCCGCAGCACCGAGCCTGATACCACCGCATTCCGCAGCGCCGGCGTGTCGACGACCTCGCGCGCGGACCGGCCGGCCCAGACGGCGAGCCCCTCGCCGAGCCGCCCGACTTTGCGCGCATCCTTCACCAGCGTCAGTCCGGCGCGCACCGGCACCGCGCCACCGACGGACACGTAGGTCGCCGCCGTCACCGCAAGTCCGGCCGCCGCAAGCCCGAGCACGAGCCGGTCGGTGTCCTCGCCCATGGCCAGATGCTTGCCCTCGCGCACCACGTCCCTGATGTCGCCGATCACGAAGAGATCGCCCGCCACCGTCCCCGAGAGGCTCGCGACATCGTCGGCATTGCCGGTGACGAGGCCGGTGGCGAAACGTTTGGCGAAATGCGAGGTGGAACCTTGGGCTTTGACCGCGTCATTGACGCGACTCAGGAGGTCGTCAGGCAGTGCGATGTTGCGGTCACGCGCCAGCGCGACGAAACTGTCGGCGAGATCGGCATCATCAACGGCGAGCGCGGCCTCGATATTGTCCTGAACCAGGCGATCGTTCTGCCGCAGCACTTGATCGAGCTTGAGTTCGGAGAGCGCGGCCGGATCATCCTGGGCGACGAGGATCGCGCCGGCCTCGCGGGCGTGCGGTGCTACCTGCGCGAGCATGAAGCCGCACGCGGCGATACCGGTCAAAGCTGTGGTGATTCGCAGCCACTTCATGTGGAAAGCCTGGGCGGTCCTTCGGGCGGTCCGTGGGATCGTCTACGCCGGTCGATTCGTCTTTCGGCGCAAATTTGCTCGTCCACAGACATAGTATGCCAAAATTGCGACACAACGTCCCCGACGAAAGAAGGGCTTCTCTCAGGCCTTAAGATTGTGTCGAATTTGCATTGAGCAAATGAGCATGGGGCAATTGCGAACCTTTCGGTTCCGCTGGACTAGCAATCATCCACACCCGCCAGTATGGTCCGCGGCGCCTTAAAGATGCCGCGTCAGTTCGTGATTGTGTCTGCCGCCATTGCCACTCCAGGATGAGTTACGATGTCCGACCATGTCGTCCCGCACTTCCATAACGATGCCGGCGTCCCCGTCATCGAGATCGGCTCGCAAGAGTTCATGTGCGTTGGCGCCAACCCTCCGTTCGACCATCCGCACGTCTTCCTCGACCTCGGCAACGACAACGAGATCATCTGCCCGTACTGCTCGACGCTGTACCGCTTCGCGGCCGATCTGAAGGCGGGCGAAGCCCGCCCGCCGGAATGCGTCCTGAAGGACAAGGTGGCCTGACCGCTTCCATCGGTCAGGGGTGGCGCTCTCCCGCACGATTGTCATCGCCGGTGCCGGCATCGGTGGACTGACGGCCGCGCTGGCGCTGGCAGCCCGCGGCTTCCGCATCGTCGTGCTGGAAAAGGCCGAGCGGCTCGAGGAAGTCGGCGCCGGCCTGCAACTCTCCCCCAATGCCAGCCGCGTGCTGGTCGAGCTCGGCCTCACTGAGCGCCTCAAGCTGCGCGCCGTCACTCCGGAAGCGGTCTCGATCATGAGCGCGCGGGCCGGCGGCGAGCTGCTGCGCATGCCGCTCGGCGAGGCCGCTTCGCTGCGGGCCGACGCCCCCTATTGGGTGGTGCACCGCGCCGACCTGCAATCCGCGCTGGCCGGTGCTGTTGCGGACCATCCCGACATCGATCTGAAGCTGGGCGCAACCTTCGAAGACGTCGCGCCTCACGCCAAGGGGCTGACGGTGGTCCACCGCAGCGGCACGATCCGCCGCAGCGATCTCGCCAGCGCGCTGATCGGCGCCGACGGCATCTGGTCGACGGTCCGCCAGCATCTGTTTCCCGAGGTGCAGCCGCGCTTCTCCGGGCTGATCGCCTGGCGCGGCACGCTGGATGCCACGCAACTGCCAAAGGACTACACCGCACGCCGGGTGCAGCTGTGGATGGGGCCGAATGCCCATCTCGTCGCCTATCCGATCGCGGGCGGACGCCAGATCAACGTGGTCGCAGTGCTTCCGGGCACCTGGAACAGGCCGGGCTGGAGCACGCCCGGCGATCCGCTGGAAGTGATGGACGCCTTCGCCGCGCCGCGCTGGCCGGCCTCGGCGCGGATGATGCTGGCCACGGTCGACAGCTGGCGGAAATGGGCGCTGTTCGGCGTGCCCGACGGCTGCCCCTGGAGCAAAGGTCCGGTGGCGCTGCTCGGCGATGCCGTGCATGCGATGCTGCCTTTTGCAGCCCAGGGCGCCGGCATGGCGATCGAGGACGCCGCGGTGCTCGCCCGGCATCTGAGCTTTGAAGCCGCCGAGAGCACGGCGGGCATCAGTGCTGCGCTGACGCAATACGGCCGCGCCCGTCAGGCGCGGGTGCGGCGGGTGCAGCGGACCGCGCGGCAGCAGGGCCGCATCTATCATCTCGGCGGGCCGCTTGCGGCCGCACGCGATCTTGCGATCCGCGCGCTCGGCCCGAACCGCATGCTGGCGCGGCAGGACTGGATCTACGGCTGGCGGCCCTGATGCGAAGCGCCGCCGGCGCGGCGCCTCAGCGGGACGCTTTCCCGGATTTCGAAGCGGGCTTGGCAATCGCCGCAGGCGACAATTGCGTGGCAGGCGGGGTCGCCTCCGGCGGCGTTTCCCGGCACTTGTTGCGGCGCCAGGCGTCATCGGCCATTTGCGCCGACCCGCGCACGGCAACATAGTCGTTGCGGTAAGCGAGCTCGGACACCACGGCGCCACCAGTCCCGGTCTCCGCCTTCTCCATCAACCCCCGCAAATCGTCAGTGCGCTTGGCGAGCGACTTGCGCTCAGCCTCCAGCTGCTTGCAGTCGTACAATTCGTATTTGGCGGGATCGGCAAAGGCCGGCGCGACCGTCTCGCTCATGCCGGCGCAGCCGGACAGCGCGGCGCCGGCCGCAAGCAGCGCGAGGAGCGCGCCGAAGCCGCGCGGCGATGTGGAAAACGAAGCAGCCATGCCGGATGAATAGTCCCCGTGGATTGAGAATGCCTAAAGCAACAACAGATGTCCGGATTGAGGCTTTGCCTTGTGCGCCCGGCTCGCTTAAGGAAGAACCGTCCCTCCGGGCTGGCAACGCGCCAATTCCAGACGGCCAGGATGGACTTAAGTGTTTGATCTCGTTGGATCAAGCGGGCATGGCGGAATTGGTAGACGCAAGGGACTTAAAATCCCTCGGTGCGCAAGCGCTGTGCCGGTTCGACCCCGGCTGCCCGCACCACGAGATTTGATGCTCCCGCGTGGGCCATTGATGAAGGCGGTCTGCCCTCCGCTTCAGCTGAGCGATCATCGAACACGCCTCCGGTGACGTCTCGATCTGCCCAACAGCTCTGTTGCGCGGCTTCGGCATCTGAAGATCGCCTCGTCCGAGTCCGAGCAGCCTTCGACGAAAGCAGGCGACGATCGATGATCGAGGCGGGATTTCAGTGCATCGAGCGCGCGCTGGAGCACATCATGTTCCTGTCGCAAGAGCCGTCAACTTTAAGGCGATTGTGCCGCACATGTCCTTGAGAAATGCGGCGCTCGCTGCTAACCCGGGCGAGAACAAGGCACAGGCTCCATGGCTCAAACCTCCTTTCCCGCCCAGTCCACGACGGAAGGCCTGAAAGTCGGGGCCGATACGTATTCGAGCGCGATCGCCGACGCGCAGAATTACATGAACTGGGTTATCGACCAGTTCCGTCCCTACCTGAAGGGTGCGATCCTCGAGGTCGGGTTCGGCCATGGGCTCTACAGCAGAGTGCTCGGAGAGCTTGGCGATTATTGCGGCGTGGACCACGACCGCGACAGCGTCGAACGTGCCGCCAAGGCGATGCCCGATCGCAAGTTCGCCGTCTGCGACATTCTGGTCCGCGATCAGCTGAGTTCCCTGTTTCCCCAAGGCGTCGATGCGGTCTTCACCATCAACGTCCTCGAGCACATCGAGGATGACGCCACGGCGGTTGCCAATTTGGTCCAGGTGCTCAAGCCCGGCGGCCATCTCCTGATCAGCGTTCCCGCCCTGATGCTGCTCTACAACGATCTCGATCGCCTGGCCGGACACTGCCGCCGCTACACCACCGCGCGCCTTGCCAAGCTGCTCGCCGATCAACCGGTCGAGCTGGTCCGGCTGAATTACTTCAATCCGATCGGCGGGCTCGGGTGGCTTGCCAATCGCCTGAAGCGGCATCAGTCGCTGAACGATTCCGCCGTCAACGGGCAGATCGCCCTGTTCGACAAATATGCCGTGCCGCTGTCGCGGGCGCTCGATCCGCTCTCGCGAAGCTTCTTTGGGCAATCCGTCACCTGCATTGCACGCCGCTTATGATTTCAGTCGTCATTCCTGCGCTCAACGAGCGCAACGGCATTGTTGAAACCATTGATCGAGCCAAGGCGGCTCTCGACGGCGCTCAGCTCACTCCCTATGAGATCATCATTGTCGACGATGGTTCGGCCGACAGCACCGGAGAGCTCGCCGAACAGGCCGGTGCAAAGGTGCTCAGGCATCCCCACAACATCGGCTATGGCCGCTCGCTGAAGGATGGAATTCGCGCTGCGTCCTACGACACGATCGTCATCAGCGACGCGGATGGCTCCTACCCGATGGAGGCGATCCCGGCGCTGGTCGCGCGCTTCAACCAGGGGTTCGACATGGTCGTCGGCGCCCGGACCGGGCCCAACTACCGCGAGTCGAGGCTGAAATCGCCGCTACGCGCAATCCTCAAGGCGATCGTCGAATTCACCGCCAACCGCAATATCCCCGACATCAATTCCGGCCTGCGCGTGTTCGGCAGGCAGGTCGCGATCTCCTATTTCGAGCATGTCAGCGACCTCTTCAGCTTCACGACGTCGCTGACGCTCGCCTACATGATGAACGCGAAGTTCGTCGACTACATCGACATCGACTACAAGGAGCGCATCGGCCGCTCCAAGGTGAACTTGTTCCGCGACTCCATTCGCACCCTGCAATACGTCCTGGAGGCCTGCACCTACTACAATCCGCTGAAGATCTTCGTGCTGCTGGCGATGATGTGCATGGCGCTCGCGCTGGTCTCGCTGGTCGGCGGGATCATCCTGCAGGTCGTCAGCGCCTTCGTGCTGGGCGTCGGCGCGATCCTGCTCAGCATTCTCGTCGTCGCCATGGGACTGCTCGCGGTGCTGCTGAAGCAGATCATGAATCAGCGACCATGACCTCCCGCGGCAAGGGAACGCGATGTGCGGCATAGCGGGCATATTTCATCGTGACGGCCGGCCCGCCGACGGCCGCGCGGTTGCGGCGATGTCGGCAGCATTGGTCCATCGTGGGCCGGACGGCGAGAGCACCTGGCTGGACGGCCCCGTCGGCCTCGCCCACCGCCGGCTCGCCATCCGCGATCTCTCCGATGCCGGACGCCAGCCGATGCTCGATGCCTCG
Organism: Bradyrhizobium sp. AC87j1; assembly: GCF_002936975.1. Lineage (NCBI taxonomy): Bacteria > Pseudomonadati > Pseudomonadota > Alphaproteobacteria > Hyphomicrobiales > Nitrobacteraceae > Bradyrhizobium > Bradyrhizobium sp. AC87j1. The sequence goes on along the minus strand of NZ_PTFE01000036.1, from coordinate 41,998 downwards.
GAGCGCATCGTCGTCACCTACAACGGAGAGATCTACAACGATCACGAGTTGCGCAGCGAGCTCGAGCGATCGTTCGGCGTCCGCTTTCGCAGCACCTGCGACACCGAAATCCTTCCCTACGCCTATCTCGCCTGGGGTGAGGCGATGTTCGAACGCCTGGAGGGCTTTTTCGCGATCGGCCTGTGGGATCGGCAGGAGCGCCGCCTGATCCTGGCGCGCGACGGCATCGGCATCAAGCCGCTGTATTATTCCGAGAACGGCAGCCGCGTTCTGTTCGCAAGCGAAATCAAAGGACTTACGGCGAGCGGAGACCTCGCCGCGCGGATCGATCCCGTGGCCCTGCACACCTATCTCGCCGCAGGCCATCCGGGGACGCAAACGAGCCTGTACCAGGACATCAAGCAGCTCCCGCCCGGCACGATGATCGGATTCACCGAGCGCGAGCGAACCGAGCGACGCTTCTGGCGGCCGGTGCGCGCGCCTGCGATCCGCGACCTCGACGAAGCCGTTGTCCGGCTGCAATCGACGATCGAGACCGTGGTCAAGAGCCAGATGGTGAGCGACGTGCCGCTCGCCGTGCTGCAGAGCGGCGGCATCGACAGTTCGCTGATCAGCCTGACGCTCGGCCGGCTCGGCTTGAAGCCGCCGCTGTTCACGGCAGGCTTCACCGAGAAAAGCCATGATGAAACCGCGGTGGCGCAGCAGATCGCCACCGCCGCCGGCCTGTCGCTCAACGTCATCGACGGGGAAGCCGGCGAGGATGCCGAGGCGGCGCTGCGGGCGGTGGTCTATCATTTCGACGGCCAATGCGCCGACACGGGCGCCCTCGGCTTCTATCATCTGGCTGGCGCGGTCCGCCGGCATTCCACGGTGGTTCTGTCCGGCGACGGCGGCGACGAGTTCTTCGCCGGATATGAAACCTATGCCGCGACCATGATGGCGGAGCGCGCGCGCCACGTCGTTCCGCGCGGCCTTGCCGGCCTGACCGGGCGCCTCGCCTATGCATCGGTGCGCGGCAACGAGAAGCGGCTTCCGGCAGCGGCGCAACTCGCCCGCTTCGCGCTCGGGTTGGGCGAAGCCGGCAACAGCCCGCATCTGCAATGGCGGCGGCTCGTTCCCCGCTTTCTCGCCGAGAGGATCTATGACCGCGGGATGGCCGATCTTGCATCGGCCGATCCGTTCGCGGAATACGCCGAATATTATTCGGAGCCGCATGACAACGTGCTGGATCGGGCGCTGATCGCCGACCAGCGCTTCCATCTGCAAAGCGTCCTCACCAAGGTCGATGCCATGAGCATGGCGCATGGTCTCGAAGTGCGCGTGCCGATCCTCGATCGACGGGTCATGGACCTCGCCGGCAGCCTCGATGTCTCGCTGCTCAATCCCTGGCCCAAGGGCGCACCGAAATATGTGCTGCGCAAACTCGCCGAGCGCCTGGGCATGCCGGAAGAGGCCGCATGGTCGCGCAAGCGCGGCTTCAACGTGCCGATCGCGCAACTGATGCGGCGCGGTGGGCTGCGGCCGATCTGCGACCGCGTGCTCGACAGGGAGGCCGACGTTTTTGCGCCCTTCCTGAAACCGGAGGCGATCCGGCTGCTGTGGACTGCGCATCGCGAGGCCAGGAGCGACAATGCGTTCGCGCTGTGGCCGATCCTGACGCTGGGCATCTGGTTGACGGGGCTTGCGACCCCCTCGCCGCGCCGAGCGTAGGGAGCGGGCACGTGCCGGACCTGAAGGACCAGAACCTATTTGTCGCTCGCGATCCCGCTGCGCAAGCTCACCGTGCTGCTGCCGCACCGGCTGCTGGTGGTGCTGTCGCATGGTCTGGAATGGGCGCTGACGGCCTATATCGGGCTGTGCCGGATATTGCCGCTACCGATGCGGTCCTACATGCGCTCGGTGCTGGCGAAGTTTCCGCGCAGCGTTCGCCGCTTGACCATCTACGACCAGCTCAATCCCGCCTACGCGAAATACTACACGCGCGCCGAGGCGGAGGCGCTGCTGTCGGATGGCGGATTCGGGGATGTCAGGCTCTACCACCGCCACGGCTATAGCTGGACCGTGTCCGGCACCCGGCCCGCATGACGGGCGTCGAGCAGCAGGACCCAGAAGAACATCAGCGCACTGAAGAGCTGAATAGAATTGTCCTCGGGGGAACTCCCCGTCACGAAGATCAATGAGGGCATCAGGAGACCGACGGTAAGCGCGGCGGCGAGTGCCCTGGCCGGAAGATCGACTAGCAGGATCGCGGCATAGAGCGCGAGCTCGAAGAAGGCATATTCCTTGAGGCGCGGCGAGCTGAGATAGAGCGCAAACATGGCCAGCACCGTGATGCGCATTGCTGCACGGGGGTGATCCATCAGCCAGCGATCCACTCGCGCAAGAAGCGAATCTCCCTCGTGCGCCGGCCGGCTCCCGATCAAGCGCAGGACGGATAAGGCGAACGGCACGAGCACCAGTGCGGTCACGGCGAAGGCATAGGTTGCGAAGATCGCCGGTTTGCTATCGATCAGGCCCACATGGCCCATCAGATCCCGCGCCAGCAGCAGCAGTGACGGATTGCTCTCGAACAGCTCGACGAGGTGCTGGTCGGGAATCTTTCCGGCCACCGCAAGCTGCCAGCTCGCGAACAGATCGGGGTATGCCAGCCACGATATCAGGATCGGCAAGGCGAAGCTGAACACCGCCATCGCGATCAGCATCAGCTTGCGGCCGCGCGGCAGCGGCAGGAAATAGAGCGCGGCCAGCACGGGAAAAAACACCAGCTTGAACGACATCACGAGGCCGAGCAGCGCGGCGCCGGCGAGGCGCGACGGAAAGCTGCGGTCCTCCGCCGCTCCGGATGCGGGCGGAGAAAGCAGAAGCCTCAGCGCGATCGCGGTCAGCACGCCGCTCAGGATCGCGAAATTGCCCGACGCCTGCACCCATTCGAAACCGACGAATGCGCCGAGCGCGCAGAGCACCCTGAGCCCGACGTCGCGAGCGCTCGGGCGCGTTCGGCCGAGACCTGGCAAACCAAGACCTGGCAAGCCAAGACCGGGCAAGAGGAGGCCGCAGAGCACGGCGAGCACGGGAAAGATAGTTTTGTGATGAGCGACCAGAATGCCGTCCGCGCAGAAGGGACGGAACGCCTCCAGCGTCACCGGCAGATAGGGGTAAGAGAGCTTGGTGCCCTTCAGGTTCTTGACGAAGTAGGGATCGAGTCCGCCGGCATAGGCATCCACCGCCGCGCAATTGACGCGGGTGTCCCAGCCATATTTCACATCGAGGCCGACGTCGCTGGCGAGATTGCCCAACACCAGAAGCGCGGTCAGTGCGATCAGGCAGGCAAGCCAGAGGTTTCGCCTCGAAGCCATGTCGGCCGAGGGCTGCAACCATCGTGCTGTACCGGTGACATCAGACACAATCGGATACCTTGTTTGGTCTGGTTCTCTCGGCGCCTGATCGATCGGCCGCCACAGTGGACAGGAGGCGTTTCCGTTTCATCCCGCCGGGCCCGACCTGCCCCGCCCGGCGCCGATCTTTAGGGAGGGATGGTGAATCACTGGTTTCCGGGCCATAGCAGGACCCGCGGTTCGGCTCGCGCGGGGGCTCCCCCTCACCAATTTTTGTCCGCCCCTCCTCCGCTGCCAGCCATCCCGAAACATGGGTTGTGCAACGCAGCATGGGCGATGGATAAAGTCGGTCAATTTCAGAGGTGAGCTTCTTGTCTGACGTCAATGCCGACGATTGGGTGTCCGCGGGACACCGCCCAATGGGATTTCCAGAATTCGTCGTCGTGATCGCGTCCATCATGGCGCTGAATCCGCTTGCGATGGACATGATGCTGCCTGCACTGCCCAATATCGGGGCAGCCTTCAACATTCCCGTCGCCAACCATCTCCAGTTGGTGCTGTCGACCTTCCTGATCGGTTTCGGCGCCGGCCAGTTCGTCATGGGTCCCCTGTCGGACCGCTTCGGCCGCCGGCCGGTGCTGCTCGGCGGCATGGCGGTCTATGCGGTGGCGAGCGTGCTGGCGGTCGCGGCGCCCTCGTTCGAGACGCTGCTGCTGGCGCGCGCGCTGCAGGGGCTCGGCACCTCGGCGACACGCGTGATCGCGACCTCGATCGTGCGCGACTGCTATGTCGGCCGCCGCATGGCGAGCGTGATGTCGCTTGCCATGATGGTGTTCATCGCGGTGCCCGTGATCGCCCCCTCGTTCGGACAGGCGGTGCTGCTTGTGACGGCATGGCGCGGCATCTTCGTCGTGCTGATGCTCTACGGCCTGCTCGCGCTCGCCTGGTGCGTGCTGCGGCTGCCGGAAACCCTGCCTGAATCCGGGCGCCGGTCGCTCGCGCCCGCCGACGTGCTTTCGGCGTTTCGGCAGACCCTGACCAATCGCCAGACCATCGGCTATGCCACGGCCGCCGGCAGCGTCATCGGCGCGCTCTTTGCCTTTGTCTTCTGCGCTCAGCAGGTCTTCACCGGCATCTATCACCTCGGCCATTACTTCCCACTCGCCTTCGCCGCGATTGCGGCCGGCACGGCCGTCGCCGGCTTCCTCAATGCGAGGCTGGTCGGGCGGCTCGGCATGCGCGTGATCTCGCATGGCGCGCTGACGCTCTACACAATCGTCGCCGCCGTGATGCTGCTGACGGAAATTCTCGGCATCCTGCCGCTTACCCTGTTCATGGTGCTCTCGGCTCTGATGATGTTCTCGTTCGGCATGATGGTTGCCAACTTCACGGCGCTCGCGATGGAGCCGCAGGGCCACATCGCCGGCACCGCCTCCTCGCTCTACGGCTCGATCACGACGCTGATCGGAATCGTGGTCGGCATGGCGATCGGACAGAGCTTCGACGGCACGCTATTGCCGTTCTCGGTCGGCTTCTTCCTGTCGACGCTCGCTGCGCTCGCGATCGTGCTGGTGGTGGAAAAGGGCCGGCTGTTCAAGCCGCATCATCGTCCCATCGCTTAAGGAACTTCCCGATCGCCTCGATGTTGTCCTGCAGCAATTCGAGAGGTCACATTCAATGGAACCGGAACACCGGGAAGATCGCCGCGACGCCGAACTGCGGAAGACGGAACGTTCGGAGCCGAGCGCAGAGCAGGCCACGTTGACGACGCCTTTGGCGAGCGAGGGCCTCGAGCAGGTCCGCGACAGTCATTGCTGAGCGCGGAGCCTATTCCGAACCGCGCCTGCTGGCGCTGAAATCATCCGCAGCGCTCTTGGGTATCATCCGCATTCCCCGGGGCCGCACTATCAGAGCGACCATTTGCCGCGAGAGACCGGGCCGCCCCCACAGGGTGGCCCGCACCGTGAACTCGCGCTTGACGAAGTGTCCGGTCTGCGAGGACGCCCACGCCATCCACCGGGTGCAAGACTCCTGGTCGCGGAAACACAGCGCGGCCCAGCCGCGGTCGAGCGACATCTTGCGCGGCAAGCCCAACGTCTGTTCGTACTCGAAGGGCGCCGCATGACGTGGATGGTCCGGGCTGTAGAACGCGGTGGCGAAGGCCAGCGAACCATCACCACTCACCGCGCTCAGCGGCACGCCGGTCTGCTCGCGCCACTCGCGCGTCAATTCACTGGCCGCCTGGGCGTAGAGATTCCGGCCCTCCTCATACCCGTGATCATTGCGATAGACGGCATGGATCGGCGCGGCGATCAGGACCGCCGCGAGCGCGACGCCGGCCACGATCACGGTGAGGTTGACCGTGTAGAAGCGCTCGATCGGGTAGCTCGTCCCGCAGACCACGAGAACGGTGAACAGGAACAGTCCCTGCAGCGCCCATAGCGACGGCAGATCGGTGCCCATCACGAGCGACGTCACCACCGGCAGCACGATCGTGCCCATCGTGACGTAGAACAAAAGCCGCAGGCCCGGGCCCATTGCCGCGAAGTCCGTCGGAAACCGCTTCAAGCGCGTTCCTGCGACGAGCACCCAGAACACGGCCGACATGCTCAGCGCCGCCGCCAGCCCCAGCAGAAAGTTTCTCGCCTCGCCGAGTGAGGTCGCAGCGTTGCCGTTTGCGTGCGCCAGCGCGTAGGTGAAGGTCGACGCGCCCGTTGTCGCAAGCCAATAGATGTGAGGTGACAGCGCCGCGAGCCCGACGACGACCGAGATCCAGGGTGAAGCAGAGGTGAAATAAGCACGCCGCGCCGGGTGCGCGAGCGCGGCAAACGCGAAGCTCGTGATGAGAAAGATCGAATAATATTTGCCGACCATCGCCAGCGCCGTCGTACAGCCCACCGCGACCGCCCACAGCGGGGCGCGCGTCTCGAATGCGCGCAGGAAGCACCAGGTCGCCAGCGGCCAGACCGCCAGCAGCACCGAATTGGCATTGAAGCGCTGGGCATGGAATTGATAGACCGGCGTCAGCATCAGGAGCAAAAGCACCAGGATGCGCTTGTGCCCGGTCACGAACTGCCGCGCGATCCGGTCGACGAAGATCAGCGCAAGCCCGGCATTGGCCATCGCCATCAATTGCAATGACCAGTCGCTGAGCGGGAAGACAGAAGTCCAGCTGGCGGCGATCCAGCCGGTCAAGGGCGGATGCTTGTGATAGCCCCAGGCGAAATGCTGCCCCAGCATCCAGGCCTCGAGCGTATCAGGGTGCAGGCCGCCGCCGGCATAGGCGATCGCCAGATAGAGAGTCCAGATCGCGACGAAACAGCCGATGAGGAGCGGAACGGCCCAGCCCGCCTCGACGCCATCGAGCCAATGCAGGAAAGGCCGCCGCCAGCGCGCCGGCGCGCGATCGGACCGTTCGGCCATCGCCTGGAATGCAAAATCGATCGGCACGGGAATCAGGTTGAGGAGGGAAAATGACGCGTAAGGACGACGCATCTATTTCAAGATTGAAACAAATAGCAATGACCGGACATTGGAAGGGTTAAAAACCGACCGGTTTCAAGCTGACGTGAAGCTGACAAATGGCAACGGCGCCGCTGATAACAGCGGCGCCGTGTGGTGAAGACAGCGAAGGCGTGAATCCGCCGCCGCTTACTCCGACTTGTCGACGTTCCAGAAAAGCGGCGTTGCCGGGCCGTCGAGCACGCCGGTCAGCGATTTGCGCCAGGCGCTAGGCGCTTGATACTGGCCGAGTGGCATGTAGAGCACCTGATCGTAGGCCTCTTTCTGGATCTCGGTCGCGATCTTCTTTCGCTCGTCGAGCGAGGCAGCACGAACGAAGGTGTCCTTGAGCTGCTCGATCTTGGCATCCTCCGCCCAGCCGAACCAGCCGCCTTTCTTGCCCTGCCCGCCGACGGCGACGTTGGAAATCGGGTTGTCCACGTCGGCGCTGACCCAATTGGTGATGAACATGTTCCAGCCTCCCTCCTTCGGGGGCTTCTGGCTGGCGCGCCGACTCACGACCGTCTGCCAATCGGTCGCCTGCAGGTCGACCTTGAAACCGGCTTCGCGCAGCTGCTGCGCGACGACGATGGGTTGCGCCTTCAGGGTCAGCACGTCGCCCGGCGCCATCAGCACGACAGGTGTTCCGTCGTAACCGGACTCCGCCAGCGCCTTCCTGGCCGCGGCCATGTCGCCCCCCTTCGCCAGCGTCTCACCGCCAACCTCCGTCGCGAACGGCGTGTCGCAGATGAAGGCCGCCGCGCAGGTCTTGTAATACTTGGGATCGCCGATCAACGCATCGAGCACATCCTTCTGCTTGATCGCCAGAAACGCCGCGCGACGAACCTTGACGTTGTCGAACGGCGGATGAAGGAAATTCATTCGTGCGCCCGTCTGGAATCCGAACTTATTCAGAATATCGAGCTTGAGTCCCTTGTCGGCTTCGATCGTGGGCAACATCTCGATGGCGGGATTTTCCATGAAATCGATGTCGCCCGACTGAAGCGCGTTCAACGCCGTCTGCGCGTCCGGCATGGTGATCCATTCGACGCGGTCGACCTTCGCCACCTTGCCGCCCGCGGTCCAGCTCGCCGGCTCCTTGCGCGGCACGTAATCGGTGTTCTTGACATAGATCGCCTTCACCCCGGGCTGGAATTCCGATGCGACGAATTTGAAGGGACCGGAGCCGATCTGTTCGGGAATCTGCTTGTCCACTGGCGTGTCGGCGAGACGCTTCGGCATCATGAAAGCGACCCGCGAGGACGGCTTTCCAATCGATTCCAGCACGAGCGCGTAGGGTTCCTTCAGCTTCAGTGTGATGGTCCTGGGGTCGGTCGCTTCGATGCTCGCGGTGAACAGCATCATCTGCTGTCCCATGCCATCGACCGCGGCCCAGCGCTTCAGGGAGGCAACGCAATCGTCCGCGGTGACCGGCGTCCCGTCATGCCACTTCAGGCCATCGCGCAGCGTGAAGGTATAGGTCAGCTTGTCGTCGGACATCTTCCAGTCGGCCATCTGCGGCTGGATCTTGAAGTTTGAATCCGTCGCGATGAGCGTGTCGTAGACCATGTAGCCATGGTCGCGCGAGATATAGGCACTGGTGAAGATCGGATCGAGAATTCGCAGATCCGAATGCATCACAGCGGTGATGGTCTTGCCTGCGGCAAGAACTGGCGAGGCAAGTGCCGAAAGTGCCGCGACCGAAAGCGCAAGTCTGGAAGCGAACGCGAGACGCCCCCGACGCATGAGTTGGAACATTGACGTTCTCCTGGCGACCGGCTGGCGCACGGCGCCGCTGATGACAGCGGCGCCGCGTAACGTTGGCGTGAAAGGCGCGAACTGCCTTCCTTCTTTGGACTGGGCCTTACTCCGACTTGTCGACGTTCCAGAACAGCGGCGTCGCCGGGCCGTCGAGCACGCCGGTCAGCGATTTACGCCAGCCGCTCGGCAGCAGGTACTGCCCGAGCGGGATGTAGATCACCTGCTCATAGGCTTCCTTCTGGATGTCGGCGGCGATCTTCTTCTGCTCGTCGATCGACGGCGCGCGGACGAACGCGTCCTTGAGCTGCTCGATCTTGGCGTCTTCCGCCCAGCCGAACCAGCCGCCCTTCTTGCCCTGGCCGCCGATCGAGAGATTGGCGATCGGGTTGGAGACGTCGGCCGCGACCCAGTTGGTGAAGAACATGTTCCAGCCACCTTCCTTCGGCGGCTTCTGGCTGGCGCGACGGCTCACCACCGTCTGCCAATCGGTCGCTTGCAGGTCGACCTTGAAGCCGGCTTCGCGCAGCAGCTGGGCCGCAACGATGGGCTGGGCCTTGAGCGTGGTGACGTCACCGGGCGCCATCACCACGACCGGGGTGCCGTCATAGCCTGACTCGGCGAGCGCCTTCTTGGCTTCCGCCATGCCATTGCCCTTCACCAGGGTCTCGGCGCCGACCTCGGTCGCGAACGGCGTATCGCAAACGAAGAACGCGCCGCAGACCTTCTGGTACTTGGCATTGCCGACCAGCGCGTCGAGAACGTCCTTCTGGTTCATCGCCAGAAGAGCGGCACGTCGCACCTTCACGTTGTCGAACGGCGGATAGAGGAAGTTCATCCGGCCGAGCGTCTGAAAGCCGAACTTGTTCGAGACCTCGATCGTGATCTCCTTGTTCGCCTCCAGCACCGGCAGCATGTCGTAGGGCAGGTTTTCCATGAAGTCGATGTCGCCCGACTGCAGCGCGTTCACCGCGGTCTGCGAGTCCGGCATGGTGATCCATTCGACGCGGTCGACCTTCGCCACCTTGCCGCCGGAGGTCCAACTCGCCGGCTCCTTGCGCGGCACGTAATCGGTGTTCTTGACGTAGACCGCCTTGACGCCGGGCTGGAATTCCGATGCCACGAACTTGAAGGGGCCCGAGCCGATCTGCTCGGGGATCTGCTTGTCCGGCGGCGTCTCGGCGAGGCGCTTCGGCATCATGAAGGCGACGCGCGAGGACGGCTTGCCGATGGAATCGAGCACGAGGCCGTAGGGCTCCTTCAGCTTCAGCGTGATGGTCTTGGCGTCGGTCGCCTCGATGCTCGCGGTGAAGTCCAGGAGCTTCTGGCCCATGCCGTCGACCGCGGCCCAGCGCTTCAGCGAGGCGACGCAATCTTCCGCCGTCACCGGCGCACCGTCATGCCACTTCAGGCCGTCGCGCAGCGTGAAGGTGTAGGTGAGCTTGTCGTCGGAGATCTTCCAGTCCGCCATCTGCGGCTGGATCTTGAAGCTCGAATCGGGAGCCACCAGCGTGTCGTAGACCATGTAGCCATGGTCACGCGTGATGTAGGCCGTGGTGAAGATCGGATCGATGATGCGCAGATCCGAATGCATCACCGCCGTAATGGTCTTGCCGGCTGCAAGCACTGGCGAGGCAAGCGCCGTCGAAAGCGCAACGACAGACAGCGCAAGTTTGGAGGCAAACGCGCGAGGCCCCCGGCGCATGAAGTGGAACATAAAAAGTTTCTCCTGACGTGAAACTGTTCAAAGGCAGGTTATTGGTTAAGCATGCGGCTCGTTCCTTGGGCGAACTAACCTCATGCAATGCCTTTATCTTTCGAGACTTGCAGACAGTGCCGAGCGCGTCAATCCGGTTTCGCTGCAAGCCGTGGCGGCGCGGGCACGGGCTCCACAAGGATCGGTTTGGCTCTACAACACGCTCCACTCGTCCTGCCCCGCACCAATGCAATGGGCATTCCATCTTTCGAAGCTTGAGAGACATTGAGATGAATCCAGCCAATCTTCCTTTCGATTCCGAGGCGATGCTCCAGGGTCTGCGCGGCTGGGTCGAATGCGAAAGCCCGACCTGGGACGCTGGTGCGGTGAATCGCATGCTCGATATCGCAGCGCGGGATATGGCGATCATGGGTGCGACGATCGAGCGCATCGCCGGCCGGCAAGGTTTCGGCGGCGTGATCCGCGCGCGGTTTCCGCATCCGAAACAGGGCGAACCGGGCATCCTGATCGCCGGCCATATGGATACCGTCCACCCGGTCGGTACCATCGAGAAGCTGAAATGGCGGCGCGAGGGCAACCGGTGCTACGGCCCCGGCATCTACGACATGAAGGGCGGCAACTACCTCTCGCTGGAAGCGATCCGGCAACTGGCGCGTGCATCGTTCACCACGCCGCTGCCGATTACTGTGCTGTTCACGCCGGACGAGGAAGTCGGCACGCCCTCGACGCGCGACATCATCGAGGCGGAAGCCGCGCGCAACAAATACGTGCTGGTGCCCGAGCCCGGCCGTGCCGACAACGGCGTCACCACCGGACGTTACGCCATCGCACGCTTCAATCTCGAGGCGACGGGCCGGCCGAGCCACGCCGGCGCGACGCTGTCGGCGGGACGCTCGGCGATCCGCGAGATGGCGCGGCAGATTCTCGCCATCGACGCGATGACGACGGAGGACTGCACTTTCTCGGTCGGCGTCGTGCATGGCGGGCAATGGGTCAATTGCGTTGCCACGACCGCCACGGGCGAAGCGCTCTCCATGGCCAAGCGGCAGGCCGATCTCGATCGCGGCGTCGAGCGGATGCTGGCGCTGTCGGGCACGGCCAACGATGTCTCCTTCAAGGTGACGCGCGGGGTGACGCGTCCGGTGTGGGAGCCGGATGCCGGCACGATGGCGTTGTATGAGAAGGCGCGCGGCATCGCCAAGTCGCTCGGCGCCGAACTGCCGCATGCGAGCTCCGGCGGCGGTTCCGACGGCAACTTCACCGGCGCGATGGGAATCCCGACGCTCGACGGCCTGGGCGTGCGCGGAGCCAATGGCCACACGTTAGAGGAGTATATCGAAGTCGAGAGTCTCGTTGAGCGCGGCCGGCTGATGGCTGGGCTGCTTGCGACGCTGGAGTGACTTTTGAGCCCGTCATTCCGGGGCGGTCCGAAGGGACCGAACCCGGAATCTCGAGATTCCGGGTTCGCGTCTTCGACGCGCCCCGGAATGACAGGCTCGAACAAGCCTGCGCAGCAGCGACTGACCGCACTGCAAAAACTGTGGCCCTGATGGCACGGGAATTGCTGAAATGTTAGGCTGGTGGCAGAACAGGCTATGACCGCTGCCGCCGATTTACTCTAATCTGACGGATCCAACTTGCTCGGATATCTCCTTCGCCGAATCTTCGCCGCCGTGCCCGTGATGGGCGTCGTCGCGCTGTTCGTCTTCCTCCTGCTCCGCCTCACCCCCGGCGATCCCGCCGCGATCCTCGCCGGCGACAATGCAACGCCGGAGCGGCTGGAGCGCATCCGCACCTCGCTCGGCCTCAACGAGCCCTTGATCGTGCAGTTCATCACCTGGGTGAACAAGCTGCTGCACGGCGATCTCGGGACCTCACTGATCTCCAATCTGCCTGTGATGAAGATGATCGGCCAGCGCGTCGAGCCGTCGATCTCGATCGCGCTGTGTACCATCATCCTCGCCGTGATCGTGGCGGTTCCCCTCGGCGTGATCGCCGCGTGGAAGCACGGCACCTGGATCGACCGTTTCGTGATGGGGCTTTCCGTGCTCGGCTTCTCGGTGCCGGTGTTCGTGGTCGGCTATATTCTGATCCAGGTCTTCGCGATCGAACTGCGGTGGGTGCCGGTGCAGGGCTTCCGCAGCATCTTTAACGGCTTCGGACCGTTCTTCGAGCGCATGGTCCTGCCGACCTGCGCGCTCTCCTTCATCTATATCGCTCTGATCGCGCGCATGACGCGCGCGGCGATGCTCGACGTGCTCGGCGAGGACTATGTGCGCACCGCGCGCGCCAAGGGCATCAACGAGGTCGCCGTGATGATGCGCCATGCGCTGCGCAACGCCGCCGTGCCCGTGATCACCGTGATCGGCACCGGCTTTGCGCTGCTGATCTCCGGCGTCGTCGTCACCGAGAGCGTGTTCAACATTCCCGGTATCGGCCGCCTCACCGTGGATGCGGTGCTGGCGCGCGACTATCCGGTGATCCAGGCGATGATCCTGCTGACGTCGCTAATCTATGTCGTCGTCAACCTTCTCATCGACGTCGCCTACACCCTGCTCGATCCCCGGATCCGGTACTGAGGCAAGGACAAGAATTAATGTCGGTCGATACCCTTCCCCAGTCGTCCATTCCGATCACGTCGCCGCTGCGGCCGCGCTTCGGCTTCCTCACCTCGACGCCGATCATCGCCACGGCGACAGTCCTGCTCGCGCTGATCATCCTGATCTCGATCCTCGCGCCGCTGATCGCGCCGCATGATCCGATCCAGCTGGCACCGTCGCAACGGCTCAAGCCGTCGTCCGCGCAATTCCTGCTCGGCACCGATGCCTATGGTCGTGACCTGTTGTCACGCGTCGTCTATGGCGGCCGCATCTCGCTACTGATCGGCATCGGCTCGGCGATCCTGTCGATCGTCATTGGCCTTGCGATCGGCCTCGTCTCCGGCTTCTTCAAGCTGGTCGATGCCGTGCTGATGCGGGTCATGGACGGCCTGATGGCGATGCCGAGCATCCTGCTCGCGATCGCCGTGGTGTCGCTGTCCGGTGCCAGTCTCTGGACCGTGCTGATCGCGATCACCATCCCCGAGATTCCGCGCGTGGCACGCCTGGTCCGCTCGGTCGTGCTCTCGGCGCGCGAAGAGCCTTATGTCGAGGCGGCGATCTCGGTCGGCTCGTCGCTGCCCAAGATCATGTGGCGGCATCTGATGCCGAACACGGTGGCGCCGCTGATCGTCCAGGGCACCTATATCTGCGCGAGCGCCATCCTCACCGAGGCGATCCTCTCCTTCCTTGGCGCCGGCATCTCGCCAGAGACGCCGACCTGGGGCAACATCATGGCCGAGGGCCGCCAGTACTTCCAGATCAAGCCGTCGCTGATCTTCTGGCCGGGCCTGCTGCTCTCGATCGCCATCCTCAGCATCAATCTGATCGGCGACGCCGCCCGCGACGCACTCGATCCGCGCATGAAGCAGCGGGAAGGCAAGTGAAATCCTTTACACCGTCATTCCGGGGCGGTGCGAAGCACCGAACCCGGAATCTCGAGGTTCCGGGTTCGCGCTTCCGCGCGCCCCGGAACGACGTTGGAGACATTGCATGACCAACACCGTCCTCGACATCAACAACCTCGTCGTCTCCGTCGGCAAGAAGCCGGGCGGGCCAAAGATCATCGACGGCATCTCGATCCAGGTCCGCGAGCGCGAGACGCTGTGCCTCGTCGGCGAAAGCGGCTCGGGCAAGTCGGTGACCTCGCTGACCACGATGGGCCTGCTGCCGAAGGGGACGCTGGTTCCGACCAGCGGCAGCATCAAGCTGGTCGGCGAAGAGCTGCTCACCGCGTCCGACCGCCGCCTGCGCCAGCTGCGCGCCACGCAGATGGCGATGATCTTCCAGGAGCCGATGACCGCGCTCAATCCGGTGGTGCCGGTCGGCCGCCAGATCGACGAGGTGCTGCGCGCCCACACCAAGCTCGACGCCAGGGCCCGAAAGAAGCGCATCCTCGACATGATGGAGCAGGTCCACCTGCCCCAGGTCGAACGCATCTTCGCCTCCTATCCCCACCGCCTTTCCGGCGGCCAGCGCCAGCGCATCATGATCGCGATGGCACTCGTGCTTGAGCCGAAGCTGCTGATCGCGGACGAGCCGACCACCGCGCTCGACGTCACCACGCAGAAGCAGATCCTGTCCCTGATCCGCGAGCTCCAGCGCGATCACGGCACGGCCGTGCTGTTCATCACCCACGACATGGGCGTGGTCGCCGAGATCGCCGACCGCGTCGCAGTGATGCGGCAGGGCCGGCTGGTCGAAACCGGCCCGCTCGAGACCGTGCTGCGCAATCCGACCATGGAATACACCCGCAATCTGCTCGCCTCGGTGCCGAGCCTGGTGCCGCGGCCACCGCGCGAGGAGAGCCGCGAGCCGGTGGTGCTCGAAGCCAACGATCTCAGCAAGGTCTACAAGGAGCGCGCCTTCTTCGGCAAAGGCCGCGAGGTCGTCGCCGCCGACAAGGTGACGCTGACGCTGCGCAAGGGCCGCACGCTCGGCATCGTCGGCGAAAGCGGCTCCGGCAAGTCGACCGTGGCGCGCTGCATCGTCCGCCTGATCGATCCGACCTCCGGTGGGGTGCGCCTCGCCGGCCGAGAGATCGCCGGCATCTCGCGCCGCCTGCTGCAGCCGCACCGGCAGAAGATCCAGATCGTGTTCCAGGATCCCTACCGCTCGCTCAACCCGCGCGTCACGGTCGGCGAAAGCATTGCAGAGGGCCCGATCAATTACGGCGTCGCCCATCCCGATGCGATGAAACGCGCCCGCGAGCTGCTCGAGCTCGTCGGCCTGCCCCCTGATGCGGTATCGCGCTATCCGCACCAGTTCTCCGGCGGCCAGCGCCAGCGTATCGCCATTGCGCGCGCGCTCGCGCTCGATCCGGACGTGCTGGTCGCGGATGAAGCGGTCTCCGCGCTCGACGTCTCGGTGCAGGCGCAGGTGCTGGAACTCTTCGACGAGATCCAGAAGCGCCTCGGCATCGCGATCCTGTTCATCACCCACGATTTGCGCGTCGCGGCGCAGATTTGCGACGAGGTCGTGGTGATGCAGCACGGCCGTGTCGTCGAGCAGGGCCCGGCTGCCGAGGTGCTGACGCATCCGAAGGAGGCCTACACCAGGGCGCTGCTGGACGCAGCTCCGGGGCGCGACTGGGACTTTGCGAACTTCCGGCCGGTCGCAGAGGGCGTGGGGGCGACGGCGTAGCTCGACATTTCAGTATCGTCCCTGCCTAGTGCGCAATTGCGCACGGGCGCAGGGACCCATACCGCAGAATCCATCGATTGCGCGTGGTGCTGATCCCGAACGACTAGCCTTCGCCAAACTCCTCCCTGGGGTTATGGGTCCCTGCGCCCCGTGCGCAATTGCGCACTAGGCAGGGACGACACCGAGAGTGTGGTTGGCGGAGCCAGCTCACAACACCCACCGCACCCGCAGCATTCCCAAAACAGCTTGACCCTATGCGCAACGCGAGTGCGTCCCACCTTGCTCTCGCCGCAGGGCCAAGGCTAACGTTCCACCCTCTTTGCTCACCGGATCTGAACTGAATGACACGCATCGCCGTCGGCGGCTTCCTGCACGAGACCAACACCTTCGCTCCCACCAAGGCGACCTTCGCCGACTTCCAGCATGGCGGCGGCTGGCCTGCGATGACAGAAGGCGCCGACGTGCTGAAGGTGATGCGGCGCATCAATGTCGGCCTTGCCGGCTTCGTCGACAGCGCCGAAGCGAACGGCTGGGAACTCGTTCCGACGATCGCCTGCGGTGCGAGCCCATCGGCGCATGTCACCAAGGACGCCTTCGAGCGCATCGTGAAGGTGATGGTCGACGGCATCGCAGCCGCCGGCCCGATCGATGCGGTCTATCTCGATTTGCACGGCGCGATGGTGACCGAGCATCTCGACGACGGCGAAGGCGAGATTCTGGCGCGCGTGCGCCGCGTCATCGGCAAGGATGTTCCGCTGGTCACCAGCCTCGACCTCCATGCCAACGTCACGCCCGAGATGATGGAACATGCCGACGCGCTGATCGCCTACCGCACCTATCCGCATGTCGACATGGCCGAGACCGGCCGCGCCTCTGCAAGGCATCTGGCGCTGCTGCTGAAAACGAAGCAGCGCTTTGCCAAATCGTTCCGGCAATTGCCGTTCCTGATCCCGATCAGCTGGCAATGCACCAACGACCAGCCGACCAAAGGCATCTACGAACAGCTCGCTGCGCTGGAGTGCGACGCGGTTCCGACGCTGTCTTTCGCGCCCGGCTTCCCCGCTGCCGACTTCCGCGATTGCGGGCCGAGCGTGTTCGCCTATGGCGAGACGCAAGCCGATGCCGACCGCGCCGCCGATGCGGTCGTCAAGCTGATCGAAAGCCACGAGGATGATTTCGACGGCAAGATCTGGTCGCCCGATGACGGCGTGCGCCATGCGATGGAGCTGTCGAAAGGCGCGAGCAAGCCGATCATCATCGCCGACACCCAGGACAATCCCGGTGCCGGCGGCGATTCCGACACGACCGGCATGCTGCGCGCGCTGGTGCGCAACAGAGCGAGCGCCGCGACCGGGGCGATCTACGATCCGGTCTCGGCCAAGGCCGCGCATGACGCCGGCGTCGGTGCCACCGTGACGCTGTCGCTCGGCGGCAAGTCCGGCATCCCCGGCGACGCGCCCTATCGCGAGACCTTCGTGGTCGAAAAGCTGTCCGACGGCCGCTTCATCGCGCCCGGCCCTTACTATGGCGGCCGGGAGATGGAGATGGGGCCCTCGGCCTGCCTGCGCATCGGCGACGTCCGCGTCGTCGTCTCCTCGCACAAGGCGCAGCTCGCCGACCAGGCGATGTACCGCTATGTCGGCATCGAGCCGACTGAGGAGAAGATCCTCGTCAACAAGAGCTCGGTGCACTTCCGCGCCGATTTCGAGCCGATCGCGGAAAAGCTGATGATCTGCGCCGCGCCCGGCGCGATGCCGGCCGACACCGCCACCCTGCCCTGGACGCGCCTGCGGCCGGGCATTCGCATCAAGCCGAACGGCCCCGTTTTCTCGCCCCCCTCACGCTAACTGGACAGAACCCATGCCCACGATCGACCGCATCGACGGTTACGCCGACGAGCTCACCGCCATCCGCCGCGACCTGCACGCCCATCCCGAGATCGGATTCGAGGAAGTGCGCACCTCCGGCATCGTCGCCGACAAGCTGAAGAGCTGGGGCATCGAGGTGCATCGCGGTCTCGGCGGCACCGGCGTGATCGGCGTGATCAAGGGCAAGGGTTCGGGCAACAAGCGCATCGGCCTGCGCGCCGACATGGACGCGCTGCCGATGGAAGAGAACACCAATCTGAAGTGGAGCTCGAAAATCCCCGGCCGCTTCCACGGCTGCGGCCATGACGGCCACACCACCATGCTGCTCGGCACCGCGCGCTATCTCGCCGAGACCAAGAACTTCGACGGCACCGTGCACCTGATCTTCCAGCCGGCCGAGGAAGGCCTCGGCGGCGCCCGCGCGATGATCAAAGACGGGCTGTTCGAAAAATTCCCCTGCGACGAACTGTACGGCCTGCACAACGCGCCCGACCTCAACCATGGCGAGATCGCGATCCTGCCGGGCCCGGCGATGGCCAGCGCCGACTTCTTCGACCTGCGTATCACCGGCTATGGCGCGCATGGCGCGATGCCCGAACGATCCAAGGACGCGGTGATCATCGCGACCACGCTGGCGCAGGCGATCCAGACCATCGTCAGCCGCAACGTCGAGCCGCTGCAGGCCGCGGTGGTGTCGATCACCCAGATCCACGCGGGCTCCGCCTACAACGTCATTCCCGGCGACGCGCATCTTTGCGGCACCATCCGCACCTTCTCGAAGGAAGTTCGCACCCTGGTCAGCGAACGCATCCGCACCATCTGCGCCGGCATCGCAAGCGCCTACCAGTGCGTGATCGACGTCGAAATCCGCGACACGTTCGGCGTGCTGGTCAACCAGGTCGAGCAGTCCAAGGTGGTCGAGGACGTCGCGCGCACCATCGTCGACCCCGCCAACGTAATCACCCGCGCCCAGCCCAAGATGGGCAGCGAGGATTTCGCCGACATGCTGGAGACCATTCCCGGCGCCTATTTCTGGGTCGGCCATGACGGCAACGTGCCCGTGCACAATCCCGGCTTCGTGCTCGACGACAAGATCCTGCCGATCGGCGCCAGCATGTTCGCCCGGATCATCGAAACGCGCATGCCGGTGGGCTAGAAATGCATAAAAAGAGCGTCGAAGATGCCGTCACCTCGCTGCACGATCTGTCCGCGGTCGACCTGATCGCGGGCTATCGCGCCAAGCAATTCTCGCCGAGCGAGGTGCTGGAGGATTTGCTCACGCATGTCGCTGCGTGGGAGCCGCATCTGAAGGCGCTCTATGCATTCGATCCCGAGGGCGCGCGCGAGGCCGCGAAGGCCTCGACCGCGCGCTGGACCGGCGGCGAGCCGTCCGGCGCGCTCGACGGCGTGCCTGTTACGGTGAAGGACAACATCGCGACCAAGGGCGTGCCGGTGCCGCTGGGCGCTGCCAGCGTCAAGCTCGTGCCGGCCGAGAAGGATGCCCCGCCCGCCGCGCGCCTGCGCGAGGCCGGCGCGGTCATCTTCGCCAAGACCACCATGCCCGATTACGGCATGCTGTCCTCCGGACTCTCCAGTTTCCACGTACTCGCGCGTAACCCCTGGGACCTGTCCAAGAATCCCGGCGGCTCCAGCGCGGGCGCAGGCGCGGCTGCCGCGGCCGGTTATGGTCCGCTGCATCTCGGCACCGATATCGGCGGCTCGGTTCGCCTGCCCGCGGGCTGGTGCGGCCTCGTCGGCCTGAAGCCGAGCTTCGGCCGCGTGCCGATCGACCCCACCTATGTCGGGCGCGTCGCCGGCCCCATGACCCGTACGGTCGACGATTGCGCGCTGATGATGAGCGTGATCGCAAAACCCGACCGGCGCGACGGCATGAGCCTGCCCGCCGAGCCGCTGAACTGGAAGGGAGCAGAGAAGTCTCCGCGCAAGCTGCGCATTGGCCTGATGCTCGATCCCGGCTGCGGCCTAGCGCTGGAGAAACCGGTGCGCGAGGTCGCGGTGAAGGCGGCGAAAGCGTTCGAATCCGCAGGCAGCGTCGTGACCGAAATCAACGGCATCCTCACCCGCGAGATGCTCGATGGTCTCGACAACTTTTGGCGCGCGCGAATGTGGGATGATCTGGCCAAGCTGACCCCGGCCGAACAGGCCAAGGTGCTGCCTTATATCTTCAAATGGGGCGAGTCCGGCGCCAAGCTTTCGGGCGTCGATGTCATCCGCGGCTTCAACCAGACCATGGCGATCCGGGCCGCGGCTTCAAAGCTGTTCTGCGAGCTTGATTACGTGATCTCGCCGACTGCACCGAACGTGAACTATCCGGCGGACTGGGCCTCGCCGACCAACGACCCCATGAAACCGTTCGAGCACATCGCCTATACCGTGCCGTGGAATATGTCGGAGAACCCTGCCATCTCGATCAACGGCGGCTTCGACGCCAAGGGTTTTCCCATTGGCGTGCAGATCGTCGGCCGCCGCTTCGACGACATCGGCGTGCTCGGCATGGCCAAGGCTTTCGAGGCCCTGCGCGGCGCGCAGAAGCCCTGGCCGAAGCCTCCGGCTCATTAAGCGCGCATCTAGCGTCTCAGCACAAATCGTCATGCGCGGGCTCGACCCGCGCATCCATCCTCTTCAAAAAAAGATGGATTGCCGGGTCAAGCCCGGCAATGACAGAATTGATTCAAGAATGACAAGGAAGGAAACCACCATGGCGTATGAGACGATCAAATATGAGGTCGCCGAGCAGATCCTCACCATCACCCTGAACCGGCCCGACAAGCTCAACGCCTTCAACGCGCAGATGCAGGCAGAGCTGATCGACGCGTTCGACGCCGCCGACAAGGACGACAATGTCCGCGCCATCATCGTGACAGGCGCCGGCCGTGGTTTTTGCGCGGGCGCCGATCTTTCGTCGGGCGCCGACACGTTCGACCGCGATGCGCGACGCGGGCCGGTGAAGCGTTTTGCCGACGGCAAAGTCGACTACAGCGATCCCCAGGTACGCGACGGCGGCGGCCAGGTGACCTTGCGCATCTTCAAGTGCCTCAAGCCCGTCATCGCCGCGGTGAATGGCCCCGCGGTCGGCATCGGCGTCACCATGCAGCTCGCCATGGACATCCGCATTGCCTCCGACGCCGCGCGCTTCGGCTTCGTGTTCTCCCAGCGCGGCATCGTGCCGGAGGCCGCGTCGAGCTGGTTCCTGCCGCGCATCGTCGGCATCTCGCAGGCACTGGAATGGTGCTATTCGGGCCGCGTCTTCCCGGCCCAGGAAGCCCTCGCCGGCCGTCTCGTCAGCAAGGTCGTCGCCCCCGATGACCTCCTGCCGACCGCCCGCGCGCTCGCCAAGGAATTCGCGGCGAAGACCGCACCGGTCTCGGTCGCGCTGATCCGCCAGATGATGTGGCGCATGATGGGCGCCGACGATCCGATGGAAGCCCACAAGGTCGACAGCCGTGGCATCTACACCCGCGGCCGCTCCGACGACGTCAAGGAAGGCGTGGTGTCGTTCCTGGAAAAGCGCCCCGCGCAGTTCAAAAACAAGGTGTCCAGCGACATGCCGGACTATTTCCCGTGGTGGACGGAGCGGGAGTATAAATAGCTCACCGTCATTCCGGGGCTCGCGAAGCGAGAACTATGGTGCGCACTTGCGCACCTGAGAATCTCGAGATTCCGGGTTCGCCCTTCGGGGCGCCCCGGAATGACGACGGGTGGAGATCACTCCATCATCAGCGCCACACGCCCGATCGCCTTGCGGTCGATCAAGAGCCGCATGGCCTTCGCATAATCTTCCAGCGGCAAGCGGTGTGAAACGGTGGGGCGCAGCTTGCCCTCCTCCGCCCATTGCAGCAGTGCCTTCAGCCGGACTTCGCCGAGCGCGGGATTTTTACGCACGGCTTCGCCGGCACGTACGCCGAGCACGCTGGCGCCCTTGATCAGCAGGAGGTTGGTCTTGGCCGAGCCGATGCCGCCGGTGAAGCCGATCACCAGCAGCCGCGCGCCCCAGGCGATGCAGCGCATCGAGTCTTCGAAGACCTGGCCGCCGACGGGATCGAACACGACGTCCGCGCCGCGACCATCGGTGATGCGCTTGACGGCATCGCGAAACGGCTCGCGGTCATAGCGGATAAGATGATCGGCGCCGCGCGCCTTGGCGATGGCAAGCTTCTCGTCGCTGGACGCGGTCGCGATCACGGTCGCGCCCAGCATCTTGCCGATCTCGACGGCGGCCAGTCCCGTGCCGCCACCGGCGCCATGCACCAGCAGCACCTCTCCCGGCTCGACCCGGCCGCGATCGATCAGCGCATGATAGGCCGTGCCATGGCCAGCAAGATAGGTCGCAGCCTCGGCGTAATCGAACGTCGACGGCATCGGGGTGAGCTGCGACGGCGCGACGATGGCTTCGTCGGTGAATGCGCCGTGCCGCATCTTCACGATGACCTTGTCGCCAACAGAAACGCCCTTCGCCTTCGCACCCACTTCGGTCACATCGCCGGCTGCTTCCATGCCGGGCGTGAACGGCAGTTCCGGCTTGAGCTGATATTGACCGGCGGCCATCAGCACATCGGGAAAGTTCAGCCCGGCGGCCCGGATCGCAACGCGCACCTCGCCGGGCTTCAGGGCGTGCGGCGGAAATTCTTCCAGCCGCAAGGTTTCGGGTGCGCCGAGCGAGTGGCAGACGACGGCGCGCACCATCAGGCCGCACTCGCCTTACTGCGCAAAAGCGCCTCGCGGATCAGCGGCAGCCGGTCGTTGCCGAAATACATGTCGGTCTTGCCGACGAAGATCGTCGGCGAGCCGAAGCCGCCGCGCGCGACGACCTCTTCAGTATTCGCCTTGAGCTGATCCTTGATCCCCTGCTCCGAGATTCCGGCGAAGAATTTTTTCTCGTCGACGCCGACCTTCGTGCAGATGTCGGCAAGCACCGCGTCCTGCGAGATATCTTTGTCCTCACCCCAATAGGCCTCGAACAATGCGGTCGCGAACGGCACCATGTCCTTACCCAGCCAGATGCAGCCGCGCATGGCCTTGACGCTGTTCACCGGAAACACCGTCGGCGGCATCTTGATCGCAAGGCCAGCCGACCGCGACCAGTCCTGAAGGTCCTTCTTCATGTAGCGCGCCTTCAGCGGCACCGGCGTCTCGCGCTGCGCATAGACGCTCGGATTGACCGTGTTGAAGATGCCGCCGACCAGGATCGGCCGCCAGACGATCTCGGCGCCCAGTTCCCTGGCGAGCGGCCGGATGTTGTGGAAGGCGAGATAGGTCCAGGGGCTGGAGCAGTCGAAGAAGAATTCGATCATGGCGTTTCCTTTGCTCTCGTCATTCCGGGGCGCGCCCTCTCGGGCGCGAACTACGGTGCGCAATTGCGCACCTGAGAATCCATTTCACCAGCCTTGTTGCGGCCCGATGGATTCTCGGGTGCGCAATTGCGCATCATAGTTCGCGCTTCGCGCGCCCCGGAATGACGGCGTTGCCGTCACTTCCTTCCCAACACTTCCTTCGCACGCTGGCCGAACATGATCTTGCGTGATTCCTCGTCGAACGGCTCTTTCACGAATTTTCCGATCGCAAGCCCCGCCTGCACCTGCGGCCTGGCGCGGACCTCGGCATACCAGCGTTTGACGTTCGGGAAGTCATCGAGCGTAAAGCCCTGCGCCTTGTGGGTCATGGTCCAGGGGAAGCAGGCAATGTCGGCAATGGAATAGTCACCGGCGACATAGGCCCCGGTCTTCTCCAGCTGCCGATCGAGCACGCCGTAGAGCCGGGCCGCCTCGTCGCGGTAGCGCTCGATCGCATAGGGGATCTTCTCGGCCGCATAGAGCGCAAAATGCCCGTGCTGGCCGAGCATCGGCCCGAGGCCGGCCATCTGCCACATCACCCATTGAATTGTGGTGGAACGCCCGCGCAAGTCAGTGGGCAAGAAACGGCCGGTCTTATCCGCGAGATAAATCAGAATTGCACCGGTCTCGAACACCGAGAACGGCCCGCCACCGTCGGCGGGTGCGTGATCGACGATCGCGGGGATGCGGTTGTTCGGGGAGATCGCCAGGAACTCGAGACTGAACTGCTCGCCGGCGCGGATGTCGACGGGCTTCACCGTATAGGGAAGTCCGAGCTCTTCCAGCATGATCGAGATTTTCCAGCCGTTCGGCGTCGGCGCGTAATGGAGATCGATCATGACCTTTCCCTCGGCATCCTTTGGCCTTCCCTGTCGATGCCGCCAGCTAAAATAACGACTTTTGTTGTTCTGTACCTCGACGTTAGGACATGGCAGGAAGGGGCGCAACACAACCCGCCGGGAGAGCCGCCATGCTGTTTCCAACCACGATCGCCGGCTCCTTGCCGAAGCCGGAATGGCTTGCCGAACCCAACATGCTCTGGGCGCCCTGGAAGTCGCAGGGCGACGAGTTGCTCCGCGCCAAGCGCGACGCGACATTGATCTGGCTGAAGATCCAGGAGGACGCCGGAATCGACATCCTCACCGAGGGCGAGCAGGCCCGCCAGCATTTCGTGCACGGTTTTCTGGAGAAGATCGACGGCATCGATTTCGCGCACAAGGTCGAGATGGGCATCCGCAAGGACCGCTACAAGGCGATGGTGCCGCAGGTGGTCGCCCCGCTCCGGCTCAAGGGTCGCGTCCATGCATTCGAGGCGCGCGCGGCGCGCACGCACACGAAGAGGAAGCTGAAGTTCACCCTGCCCGGCCCGATGACCATCATCGACACCATTGCCGATCGCTACTATGGCGACCGCGTCAAGATGGCGTTTGCCTTCGCCGAGTTGCTCAACGAGGAGGCCCGGGCGCTGCAGGCCGACGGCGTCGATCTCGTGCAGTTCGACGAGCCCGCCTTCAACGTCTATATGGACGAGGTCAACGATTGGGGCATCAAGGCGCTGGAGCGCGCTGCGCAGGGCCTCACCTGCGCCACCGCCGTGCACATCTGCTACGGTTACGGCATCAAGGCCAACACCGACTGGAAGGAAACGTTAGGCAGCCAATGGCGGCAATATGAGCAGATCTTTCCGGCGATCGATGCCAGTCCGATCCAGCAGGTCGCGATCGAATGTCGCAATTCGAAAGTGCCGCTCGACCTGCTCGCGCTTCTGAAGAACAAGATCGTGCAGGCCGGCGTGATCGACGTTGCCAGCGACACCGTGGAGACCGCAGAGGATGTCGTGAAGGTGATCGACGCGGTGGCGAAATTCGTCCCCAAGAGCAACATCATCGCCACCACCAATTGCGGCATGGCACCGATGCGGCGCGAGATCGCCGAAGCCAAGCTGATGGCGCTCGGCGCAGGCGCCGCGCTGGCGCGCGAGAAGCTGGGGTGATCCGCAGGCCGCTCTGCTAGTCCAGAGCCGTCGGATGCAGCGCCGGTTGATATCCGGCGCTCATCGCACGCAACGTGGACGGGGGTGTCAGCAACATCGGGCTCTCCAGCTCGTGCCCGGCGCGGGCATAGCCGGCTGGCGACCAAAGCAGCGCCCTTCCCTGCACCACCAGAAAGCTGTCTTCGCCCCGTTGAACCATCGCGCCGTCGGGCAATTCTGCCAGCGGCACCGGCAGCGCGTGCAGGCGCTTGCGACCATGATCCAGACGCTCGAGGTGCAGCTGGGCGTCCATCGTCTTCGCACTCACCTTACTCACGCCATTCCCCTTCTCCCACGCCGCGCGAAAGCGGTTGGCATCCTCGCGCCGGCAGAAGAAACAGGGACGATGGCCGGCGGCAAAGGCGGTGGCCTCGTCGAGAAAAAACAGCTCGGTCCAGCTCCGCCGCGCCATCACCGGCCGGCGCCAGCCGCGGAATTCACACAGGCATGTAATCCATGCCGGCGACGACCAGCGCTTGTTCAGCAGCGTCTTCGTTGCGGGATCATGGATGATGCCGCGATTGCCGGTGAATGTGCCGCGGTGTGGGGTAGCGATGATGTCGCCGGTGGGCAGGACGCGGTTTTGGAGAGGGCGAGTAGCGAATGGCGAATTGCGAGTGGAGGGGCTGCTACTCGCCATTCGCTACTCGCCATTCGCCTTTGATCACGCCGCGCCGTCGCGCAGCGGCGGGTGATAGGACAGCGCGGTGTCCCAGGGGAAGAAGATCCAGGTATCCTGCGAGACTTCCGTGATGAAGGTGTCGACCAGCGGGCGCCCCTTCGGCTTGGCGTAGACGGTGGCGAAATGCGCGTCGGGCAGCATCTCGCGCACCAGCTTGCCGGTCTTGCCGGTGTCGACGAGATCGTCGACGATCAACAGCCCCTTGCCAGTGCCACCCCCAAGCTTCATGGCCTGTTCCGAAATACCCTTGAGGACCTGGAGGTCCCCCTGCTTGTCGTGGTCGTAGCTGGCGACGCAGACCGTATCGATGATGCGCACGCCAAGCTCGCGCGCCACGATCGCGGCCGGCACCAGGCCGCCGCGGGTGATCGCGATCACGGCGTGGAACGGGCCGACTTCGTTGAGCCGCCAGGTCAGCGCCCGGCAGTCGCGGTGGAACTGGTCCCACGAGACCGGAAAGGCCTTGCCCGCCCGCTCCTGCGCACTCAGTTCCGGTGCTTCACCAGCCATTGTCGTCTCCTGCTTCGCCTGCCGGCAAATTCTCAGCTAGCGGGTGATGTTCAATCCTGCCAGCATTTCCTTCACCGCGCCCATCGCTGCCGCGAGCTTGTCCGCATCACGCGAGCGCACCACGAGGTTCGTATTCGGCTTCTGCTCTTCGTCCATGAAGGGGTAGCTGCCGATGATGGTGTCGGGATGGGCGGCGGCGATCGCGCGCAAGGGGCTGCCGATGTCGCCCTCCCGCGCATTGGCGCGGACCGATTCGGAGAGCATGCGCACGCCCGATTTCAGCTTGGGCGAGACGATGTCCATCATCGCCTGCATGATCGAGGGCACGCCGGCCATCACGATGACATTGCCGATCTTGAAGCCGGGCGCGAGGATGGTGGCGCTCTGGATCAGCTCGGCACCGTCGGGGATGCGGGCCATCCGCAAGCGGGCCTCGTTGAGATCCTGCTCGCTCCAGCGCTCGCGGAAACGGGCGACCACCTCCGGATGGTGGTCGATGCCGACGCCGAACGCCTTGGCGACGCTGTCGGCGGTGATGTCGTCATGGGTCGGCCCGATGCCACCGGTGGTGAAGACGTAGGTGTAGCGATGCCGCAGTGCATCCAAGGCCGCGATGATATCGGGCTCGTCATCGGAGACGACCCGGACCTCCTTCAAATCGATGCCGATATTGGTCAGGTATTCCGCGATGAAGCCGATATTCTTGTCCTTGGTCCGGCCGGACAGGATTTCGTCCCCAATGACCAGAATGCCCGCCGTGACGATCTCGCTCATAACTTAAGTCCCTCACCTGTGGCGCCGACTTTGCCGAGGTAACGCGTTGAAGTCACGCGGTTTTGCTGTCGAAATAAGCAGTCCTCAGCCATTTTTTCAGGCAAGCCGCCGGCCATCCCCGACAAATGCTGCCAGTCCATGCTTATCGCGCTGGCCCAGCCCTTGCTACCACATGAAAGTCATGCACTCTTGCTGCATGGCCAGGACGTTGCGGCTTCACCAGGCCTGGCGACCTGTCCATTGGCGCAACGCCTTGCGGAGAACAGTCGGCATCTATGGCAGTCGCGTTTGATGAAATGAATATTCCCGGCGGGGACCTTCGCCCCGCCTATCAGGAGCTGGCGCGCTGGCTCAAGGAGACGCCTCCCGAGGCGCTTGAATATCGCCGCCAGGAGGCCGAGCTGCTGTTCCGCCGCATCGGCATCACCTTCGCGGTCTATGGCGAGGCCGAGTCCACCGAGCGCCTGATCCCCTTCGACGTGATCCCGCGGATCATGTCGGGCAAGGAATGGGCACTGCTGGAGAAGGGCCTGAAGCAGCGCGTGCGCGCGCTCAACATGTTCCTGCGCGACATCTATCACGGCCGCGACATCCTGCGCGCCGAGATCGTGCCCGACGATCTGATCTTCCAGAACCCGGTGTTCCGGCCCGAGATGAACGGCCAGCAGGTGCCGCACGACGTCTATGTGCACATCGCCGGCATCGACATCGTCCGGGTCGATGCCAACGACTTCATCGTGCTCGAGGACAATGCGCGCACGCCGTCCGGCGTGTCCTACATGCTGGAAAACCGCGAGATCATGATGCGGTTGTTTCCGGATCTGTTCGCCCGCCACAAGGTGGCGCCGGTCGAGCGCTATCCGGACGAGCTGCTCTCGGCGCTCCGCTCTGTCGCGCCGCTCAGCGCCTCGGGCGAGCCGACCGTCGCCCTGCTCACCCCCGGCGTCTACAACTCGGCCTATTACGAGCACTCCTTCCTCGCCGACAAGCTCGGCATCGAGCTGGTCGAGGGCCGCGACCTCATCGTCAAGAACAACGAAGTGTTCATGCGGACGACGGAGGGCGTGAAGCGGGTCGACGTGATCTATCGCCGGGTCGACGACGACTTCCTCGATCCCCTCACCTTCCGTCCCGATTCCGCGCTCGGCGTGCCCGGGCTGATGTCGGCCTATGCGGCCGGCAACATCACGCTCGCCAACGCCGTCGGCACCGGGATTGCCGACGACAAGGCGATCTACTCCTACATGCCGGACATCGTGAAATTCTATCTCGGCGAGGAGCCGATCCTGAAGAACGTGCCGACCTGGCGCTGCCGCGAGCCGAAGGACCTCGCCTATGTGCTGGATCATTTGAGCGAGCTCGTCGTCAAGGAAGTGCACGGCTCCGGCGGCTACGGCATGCTGATCGGGCCCGCCGCGACGAAGGCAACGATCGAAGCGTTCCGCGAGAAGCTCAAGCGCGAGCCCGAAGGTTTCATCGCGCAGCCGACGCTGGCGCTGTCGACCTGCCCGACCTGCACGGCGTCAGGCCTTGCCCCGCGCCATGTCGATTTGCGGCCCTTCGTGCTCACCGGCAGCAAGAGCACCACCATCGTGCCGGGCGGCCTGACACGCGTCGCGCTGAAGGAAGGCTCCCTGGTGGTGAATTCGAGCCAGGGCGGCGGCACCAAAGACACCTGGATCCTGGACGAGTAGTCAGATGCTGTCGCGTACCGCCGAAAACCTCTACTGGCTCGCCCGCTACGTCGAACGGGCCGAATATCTCGCGCGCACCATCGATGCGACGCTGCGCGTCACCGCGCTTCCCGCCGCCTATATCGGCAAGACCAATGAATGGGACTCGGCGCTGCTCACCGCCGGCGTCGCCGCCAGCTTCTATCAGACCTACGAGGAAGCCAACGAGCACAACGTCGTCGACTACCTCTCGTTCTCCGTGGACAATCCATCCTCGATCAGAAACTGCATCGAGGCGGCGCGGCTGAACTCGCGCTCGGTCCGCACCGCGCTGACCAGCGAGATGTGGGACACCATCAACTCGGCCTGGATCGAGCTTCAGGCGGTCTGGAGCAAGGGCACCTCGACGCGCGAGGACCTCGCAAAATTCCTGCGCTTCGTGCAGGAGACCTCGCTGCGCTTCGACGGCTCGGCCTACCGGACCATGCTGCGCAACGACGCCTACTGGTTTTCGCGGATGGGCGTGCATCTGGAGCGCGCCGACAACACCGCGCGCATTCTCGACGTGAAGTATCACGTGCTGCTGCCCGAGGAGGAGCATGTCGGCGGCCCGCTCGATTTCTATCAGTGGAGCTCGATCCTGCGCTCGGTCTCGGCGCTGACGGCCTATCACTGGGTCTATCGCGAGACACTGAAGCCGTGGCTGATCGCGGATCTGCTCATCCTCAACGACACGCTACCGCGCTCGCTGGCCAGCTGCTACGGCAATCTCGTGCGCAACCTCGACCAGATCGGCGTCGCCTATGGCCGCCAGGGCCCGGCCCAGCGCCACGCCCGCGGCATCCGCAACCGGCTCGAACACAGCAATATGAACGACATTTTCCAGCATGGCGTGCATGAATTCATTCAGGAATTCATCACCGACAATTCCAGGCTGGGCGAAATCATCACGAAGCAGTATTTGATCTGATGAGCGCCGTCATTCCGGGATGGTCCGAAGGACCAGACCCGGAATCTCGAGATTCCGGGCTCGATGCTGGCGCATCGCCCCGGAATGACGACGCAAGAACAACGGTTAGTCATGCGCCTGCGAATCCTGCACACCACGACCTATCGCTACGAGCCGGCGGCCACGAGCGTGATCCAGATCCTGCGCATGACGCCCGGCAGCCATGACGGGCAGTATGTGGCGGAATGGCAGATCGACGTCTCCACGGACACCAAGCTCGACACCCACGAGGACGCCTTCGGCAACGTCACCCATGTGCTGTCCTGCGGGCCTGTCGGCGACATCAAGATCACTGCCGAGGGCCTGATCGAGACCCACGACACCGGGGGCGTGCTGCGCGGCGCCGACGAGCGCTTTCCGGCGGGCATGTTCTTGCGCGCCACCGACCTCACCTCGGTCAATCCGGCGATGATGGCGGTTGCGCGCCAGTTGCGCAGCGAGGCCGAGAGCGACACGCTCGGCTTCCTGCATACGCTGATGACCGAGATCGGCGATCACATGACCTTCGACGAGGACCCGACCAACAGCGGAACCTCGGCGGCGGAGGCGTTCACGCTCAAGCGCGGGGTCTGCCAGGACTACGCGCACATCTTCATCGCCTGCGCCCGCTCCGGCGGCGTGCCGGCGCGCTTCGTCTCCGGCCACTTCCTGCGCTCGGACGGCACGGTGCATCAGGACGCCGGCCATGCCTGGGCTGAAGCCTACGTTCCCGATCTCGGCTGGGTCGGATTCGATCCTGCAAACAGCATCTGCGCCACCGACGCTCATGTCCGCGTCGCGATCGGGCTCGACTATCTCGGCGCAGCCCCGGTGCGTGGCACCCGCTATGGCGGCGGCGCTGAGACGCTGGCCGTGGCCGTGAAGGTCGAGCAGGCCGGCCGCGGCGGGCCGTCGCAATCGCAATCCCAACGGCAGAGCTAGGCGCAGCCGTCCGAACGCATGGGTCGTGCTACACTCGCGGGGATCGAAGCTGCCCCCCGCGAGGTACCAATGGCCACTGTAAAACTGCTTTCGGACGATGAACTCACTCCTGAAGCGCGCGCCGTCTTCGACGATATCCGCAAGGTGCGAAAGTCGGACTTCGTCAACAATTTCTGGCGCGCGCTGGCACATGATCCGAAGACGCTGAGGCGGACCTGGGAGAGCATCAAGGAGGTGATGGCTCCCGGCGCGCTCGATCCCAAGGTCAAGGAAATGCTCTATGTCGCGGTTTCGATCGCGCATGGCTGCAGCTACTGCATTCACTCCCACACCGCCGCCGCGCGGGCCAAGGGCATGACCGAGGCCGAATATGCCGAGATGCTCGCCATCGTCGGCATGGCCGCGGAGACCAACCGGCTGGTCACGGCGCTCGGCGTACCCGTCGACGAGGCGTTTCTCGTCGATGCGGCGGATTGAGCGACAGAGCTAGCTGCCGCTCCCCGGAATGACGACCTTTCCATGGGAATCGGGGGTTGGACCGGCCCCCGAAATTGGCTAGTAATTCCGCGCAAACGCGTTCGGGGACTGGAAATGACCTATTGTTGCGGAATCCTGGTTCGGGACGGTCTGGTGATGATCGCCGACACCCGCACCAATGCCGGCCTCGACAACGTCTCGACCTTCCGCAAGCTGCACATCTTCTCCAAGCCCGGCGAGCGCATCATGGCGATCGCCAGCGCCGGCAACCTCGCCATCAGCCAGTCTGTGCTGTCCACGCTGACCGAAGGCCTGGAGGACCCCAACACGGGCGAGGTCGAGACGCTGATGAACGCGCCGACCATGTTCCAGGCCGCCCAGCGCATCGGCCGGGCGATCCGCGCGGTGCATGCGACCGAGGGCCCGGCGCTGAGATCCGAGGACGTCTCGTTCGACGTCTCATTCCTGTTCGGCGGCCAGATCAAGGGCGCGCGCATGCGCCTGTTCATGGTCTACACCGCCGGCAATTTCATCGAGTGCACCACCGATACGCCGTACTTGCAGATCGGCGAGCACAAATACGGCAAGCCCGTGCTCGACCGCGCCATGCATTACGACGTCGAGCTCTACGAGGCGCTGAAGACCGGCCTGATCTCGATGGATTCGACCATGCGCTCCAATCTCGGCGTCGGCCTGCCGATCGACGTGCTGGTGGTGCGCGCCGATGCCTGCGAGGCCGACCTCAATCATCGCATCGAAGCGGGCGAGCCTTATTTCCACGATCTGCGCTCGCGCTGGTCGGCGGCGCTGCGCGCGGCGCACCAGAACATTCCGCGGCCACCCTACAAGAACGAAAAAGAACCCAAAACCTGACAGCAAGAGAAAAGGCAGGAAATAATGAGCGAAGCAAAGAAGATCGCAGTGGTGACCGGCGCCGGCACCGGTGTCGGACGCGCCGCATCGCTGGCATTGATGAACACCGGCTTCACCGTGGTGCTGGTCGGGCGCCGACTCGACATGCTCGAGGAGACCGCAAAGCTCGGTCCCGCCGGCAAAAGCCTGTGCGTCACCGCCGACATGACCAAGCCGGATTCCATCGCCGCACTGTTCGACAAGGTGAAGGCGACCTATGGCCGGCTCGACGTGCTCTTCAACAATGCCGGCATGGGCGCCCCCGCCGTCAACTTCGAGGACCTCGGCCTCGAGCAGTGGCAGGCGGTGGTGAACACCAACCTCACCGGCCCCTTCCTGTGCACCCAGCACGCCTTCCGCATCATGAAGGACCAGACCCCGCGCGGCGGCCGCATCATCAACAACGGCTCGATCTCGGCGCATGCGCCGCGGCCGTTCTCGGCAGCCTACACCTCGACCAAGCACGCCATCACCGGCCTGACCAAGGCCAGCAACCTCGACGGCCGCCTGTACGACATCGCTGTCGGCCAGGTCGACATCGGCAACGCCGCGACCCCGATGACCGATCGCATGGTCAACGGCCCCGGCGTGCTGCAGCCGGACGGCACCACCAAGCACGAGCCGCGCATGGATGCGAAAGCGGTCGGCGATGCCGTGGCCTACATGGCCGGCCTGCCGCTCGATGCCAACGTGCTGACCATGACGGTCATGGCGACCAAGATGCCGTTCGTCGGACGGGGCTAGTCGCCGCTCTCGTGCCCCGGACGCGGCGCGGCATGCAATGACGCGCTGCTGAGCCGGGAGCCCATGCCTCCGCGATCTCGTTCTTGGCTTTCTGGGTCCCGGCTCTGCGCCGCAACGCTGACGCGCTGCAGCTTGTCCGGGACACGAGACATTCCCCTACTCCAGGCTCTCCACCTTCCGCAGGCTCGGAAACAGCTTCATCCAGAGCAGCGCCACCGCAACCGTGGCGACGCCGCCGAGCACGGCGGCCGGCATGGCGCCGAGCAGCGCGGCGGCCACACCGCTTTCGAACTGGCCGAGCTGGTTCGAGGCGTTGATGAAGAGGAAGTTCACCGCGCCGACCCGGCCGCGCATCTCGTCGGGCGTGGACAGCTGCACCAGCGAGAAGCGGATCACGACGCTGATCGTATCGGCCGCACCGAGCACGGCGAGCGCGAGCACCGACAGCCACATCCAGGACGACAGCGCGAACACGATGGTGGCGAGGCCGAACACGATCACGGCCTGGAACATGCGCAGGCCCACGTGCCTCGAGATGGCGTGGCGTGCCAGCACCATGGTCATCAGGAGCGCGCCGACCGCCGGCGCGGCACGGAGCACGCCGAGCCCGACCGGCCCGGTCTGCAGGATGTCGCGGGCATAGATCGGCAGCAGCGCGGTGACGCCACCGAACAGCACCGCGAACAGGTCCAGCGAGATGGTGCCGAGGATGGCCGGATTGCTGCGAATGAAGCGAACGCCGGCAAAGATGTTGTCCGAGTCCGTCCCCTCCTTCGCGATCGCCTGCGGGCGCGGCCGGATGAAGCCGGTCAGGATCATGCCGAATATCCAGAACAGCACCATCATGGCATAGGCAAGATGCGGGGCGACCGCATAGGCGAAGCCGCCGAGCGCCGGGCCGGTGATGGTCGCGACCTGCGCCGCCCCGCTGGAGACTGCGGTGGCGCGCTGAAGCGAGCCCTGCGGCGCGATCAGCGGCAGCAGCGCCGCCGTGGTCGGGCTCTCGAACGCGCCGGCAATGCCGAGCACGAAGGTCGCGATGAAGATCTGGACTTCGCCGACCGCGCCGAGATAGGTGATGATTGCGAGATAGAGCGCGGTCGCAGCTTCAACGAGCTGGCAGAGCTGGACCACGCGCTTACGCTCATAGCGATCGGCGGCGTGGCCAGCAACGAACACCAGGAGCGCCGTGGGCAGGAACTGCACGAGGCCGACCATGCCGAGGTCGAAGGCCGAGCCGGTGAGATCGTAGATTTGCCAGCCGATCGCGACCGCCGCGATCTGGCTGGAAAATCGCGACAGGCTGCGCGAGAGCAGGAAGAACAGGAACGCGCGATGGGCGAGAAGCGCGCGGGCGCTGACCGGCGGATGTCCGGAATTTGGCTGCTCTGGCATCGCCTCGTGGATCGAATTTTGGGTCACTCTCGGACCGCTCGCCCCTGCTATCGATGGGCCCCGCGTGGCTGAGGCGGCCCCGCTTGTCAACAGTGCGACGCACCCCGCATCTTGCGGCATTGCCTTTGCAGCGCCGGCACGGCCATAATCATTGGGGGTTTGGGGACATCATGCTGCGCTTGCAATCGGCACTCGGCATTTTCGCATTGCTGTTGATCGCCTTCGCATTGGCGGAGAATCGGCGCGCCGTGTCGCTGCGGCAGGCGGCGATCGGCCTCGTCGCCACCTTCGTCACCGCGATCGTGCTCCTGAAGCTGCCGGTCGTCGCGCACGCCTTCGGCGCCATCAATGACGCGGTCGGTGCGATCTCGGCTGCCTCGCGCGCCGGCTCCGCCTTCGTGTTCGGCTATGTCGGCGGCGGCGCCCTGCCCTTCGACGTCAAGGTGCCTGGCGCCGATTTCATCCTGGCGTTCCAGGCGCTGCCGATCATGCTGGTCATGAGTGTGCTGACGACGCTGCTATTCTACTGGCGCGTGCTGCCGCCGATCGTGCGCGGCATGGCCTGGCTGCTGGAGCGGTCGCTGGGCGTCGGCGGCGCGGTGGGCCTCTCGACCGCCGCCAATATCTTTCTCGGCATGGTCGAGGCGCCGCTGTTCGTGCGGCCGTATCTGAAGCAGATGACCCGCAGCGAATTGTTCCTGGTGATGACCGGCGGCATGGCGGGCATCGCCGGCACGGTGCTGGTGCTCTATGCGACGCTCCTTGCTCCTCTCATTCCCGACGCGGCTGCGCACTTCGTCATCGCCTCCGTGCTGGGCGCGCCGGCCGCGATCCTCGTCAGCCTGATCATGGTGCCTGAAACCTCCAACACGCGTACCGGCGGCACGCTCGAAGATCCGGAGATGGAAGTCTCCAGCACGATGGATGCGATCGTGAAAGGCACCAGCGCGGGGATCGAGCTGCTGATCAACATCGTCGCCATGCTGCTTGTGCTGGTGGCGTTGGTCTATCTCGTCAACGCCATGCTCGGCCTGCTGCCGAATGTTGGCGGCGCCGCGATCTCGTTACAGCGCCTGCTCGGTCTCGTGATGGCGCCGGTGTGCTGGCTGATGGGATTGCCATGGGACCAGGCGATCACCGCCGGCAGCCTGATGGGCACCAAGACCGTGCTCAACGAATTGATCGCCTATGTCGACTTCTCGAAGCTGCCGGGCAATGCGCTCGACCCGCGCTCGCGACTGATCATGCTGTACGCAATGTGCGGCTTCGCCAACTTCGCCAGCCTCGGCATCATGATCGGCGGCTTGGGCGTGATGGCGCCGGAGCGACGCGAGGAGATCAACGCGCTCGGGCTGAAATCGATCGTATCGGGGACGCTGACGACCTGCTTGATGGGCGCGGTCGTGGGGGTCATCACGTGACCCGTGGCGATGCCGTAGCCCGGTCAACTGCACAATTTCGACTTCTGCAAGATGCGACGCACCTCGGCCAGCTTGGCACGGCAGGGCTCGACCGCCATGGCCTTCGCCTCGCTGGTTCGTCCCTGCGCCCACAGTAACACCGCCATCAAGCCCTGCGCGCCGGAGCGCACCGGCCCACCCGCCACATCTGAAGCGGCGAGCGACAAGGCGGTTCGCGCCTCCGTCTCGGCGGCACTGAGGTTCGCTTGTTCCAGGAAGAAGACCGCACGGAACACGTGGGCCCGCGCATCTTTTGGGTAGCGGGTGACGAGATCGAACGACCGGCTGACCATCTCGTCAGCCTTCGCCGGCACTTCCGACGCGCGGATATAATGCACGGCATCGGCCATGTAGGACGAATAATGGACAGCGGCGAAGCCGGCGCAGATCAGAGATCCGAGGGATGCTGCAAGCAACGTCATGCTGGCGCTCCGCGGCAGGCTGTCATAGGACCAGAAGGCGAGCCACGGCGTGATCGCAAGCGCGGCGCCGGCCACCGCACCGCCTGCATGGGCATAATAGTTGACATTGCCCGAGGCGCCGAAGGCCAGCGGCAGCAATGCGGGCACGCCGAAGAAGAGCGACGTCTTCAATCGCGATATGGTTTGATCGGCGTCCGCTTCGGGATCGAAGCTCGCGACGAACAGCGCGGCAATGAGCCCGGTAATGGCGCCGGACGCGCCGACGCCCACCGTGCCGGGGCCATTGCCCAGCAGAGAGCCGACCTCACCCGCCACTGCACTGGCGACGAAGATCAGCGCAAACCAGCCACGGCCGATCAGAGACTCCAGCCTGACGCCAACGATGAACAACCCAACGCAGTTGCTGATGAGGTGCCACCCGCTGCCGTGCAGCAGCGGCGCAAGGCCAATCCTCCACCACTCTCCTCGTCCGACAACGAGATCGTAACCGGAGGCGCCCTGAGCGATCAGCGAGCGGACATCGAGGTCACCGTCCCGCGCAACGTCGATGGCCAGACCGCGTTGCAGGGCGAAGATCAGGAGCAGACCGAAAATCAGGCCAATGGTGAGAAAAGGGATATCGGCCAGAAGCTTGTTGTCGCCAAAAAGTGTCCCCTCACTAGGCAAGGGCCGAGCGGGATCACGCACGATCTCCCGAATAGTCGGCGCGGCGACGGGTTGAAACGACGCTCTTGAGGGCGGCGCCACAACGCCGCGTCGGCCAAAAGTGTTGGTCGCCATGAAAGCACTCCCGCGTTTTCACAGCTTTGAGTTGACGGGGGAGGTATTTCGACTGGTTAGCGCCCGCCCTGCAGGGCAGCTGAAACCATCCGACTGGTAAGTGCCCGGTTTCGCAGATCGGGTGCTTTTTAGCGATCGTGACGGGAACGCTGACGACGTGTTTGATGGGCGGCGGTGGGGCTGGAGTAGCGACGGTCCTGTAGCCCGGATGGAGCACAGCGCAATCCGGGAAGGTCTGCGTCGTCGCAGGCGGCCCCGGATTACGCTTCGCTCCATCCGGGCTACGAACCGTCATAGCAACGACGAAGGAGAGAGATCTGCCTACGCCTTCAACTCCACCGTCTTGAATTCCGCCGGCAGGATCACCTCCAGCAGTTCGACGTCGTCCGAATAATCCAGGATCATGTGCTTGATCTTCGGCGGCTGGGTCCAGGCGCTGCCTTCCTTCATCAAGGTCTCGCCTTGCCCGTCCATATAGGTCTTCACCCAGCCCTTGAGCACGTAGACCATCTGGAAGTCGACGTCGTGAAAATGCAGCTTTGACACCTCGGCCGGATCGCAAGGACCTTGCAGCCGGATCACGTGCGCTTGCGCGAGGCCGCGGCTTGCGTCGGCGATGCCGAGGTCGCGGTATTTCGCGTAAGCGCGCAGGCCATCGGCCTTGAAGTCTTCCTCGCGGTGATGGCTGATCGCGATGCGCTGCCTGGGACGTGCGGGCTTCTTCGGTACGGCAGTGCGAGCCTTTGCCTTCACCGCCTTGCGGGCCGAGGATCGCGCCGGCGCCTTGGCGCCGCTCCGCTTCTTCACCGCGGTCTTCGTTGCGGGTCTTGATGCCTTTTGCTTGGCCATTCTCTGCCTCCCTGATCTGAGCCGCGCCCGGACGGGTACAACCCGAAGGACAGATTATCCAGTCCTGGATGAGGCGGCAATTGCCGAGCGCAAGGCTGGCGGCTCGATGAGCCGATCGGTCGTAGCTTGTCCCAGGCTGTCGTGGCGAGCGGCCGTCGTCTCGTATTCGTTCTCTCGCTGAATTAATCTCGAAGAGAGATTCTGGGGGAATGAATTCATGGGCAACAGCGTAGGTCAGCGTGCATTTCAAAATGCCCGGCTGCAGAAACGGCAAAAGGCCGAAGTGCTGCCGTTGCTCGGGCACGCGCTCCAGCTACACAAGATGGGGCTTCTCGCCGAGGCCCAGGCTGCCTATCGGCAACTCCTGCAGCTCGCGCCCAACCAGTTCATGGCGCTGCACATGCTCGGCGCTTTGGAGTCTGATGCCAAAAACTTTCAGCAAGCCGAAATCCTGCTGAGCCGGGCGGTCGCCGTGGATCCGCAATCTGCCGATGCTCATATGAGGCTGGGCGTCGCGCTCAACGGGCTGCGGCGTCACGACGAGGCCTGCGCGAGCTATCGAAAGGCCCTCGCCTTGCGGCCCAACCACGCCGCAACCCTCTCCAATCTCGGTAACGCGAGCGTGGCCCTCGATCTTCACGAGGAGGCGCTCCATAGCTACGACAAGGCGATCGCACTCAACGCAAATCTTGCCGAAGCCCACAACGGCCGGGGGTGGGCGCTGTGCCGTCAGCGCAATTATGACGAGGCCATCGCAAGCTTGAACCACGCGCTGTCGATCAAGCCTGACTATGCCGCGGCGCTGGCGAACCGTGCCACGGCTTTACGGGAACTTCAGCGATTTGACGAAGCGCTGGCAGACGGCAATCAGGCAATTGCGCTGGCACCCGACGACGCGAATGGGTGGCTCGCGCGGGCCAGTGTCCTGCTCCAGATCCAGCAAATTGCCCACGCATCCCACGACTGCGAGCAGGCGCTCGCGATCGATCCCGATTCCATTCAAGCTCACCTGGTGCTGGGCCTTTGCCTCGCCGGACTTGGCCGGGTCGACGAAGCCCTCGCCAGTTTCGACAGAGCCCTCGACATCCAGCCTGACCTGCAGAGCGCGATCTCCAACAAGATATTCACGCTCGATTTTGCGGGGGACGCCACCGTCGAACGGCATCAGCAGGCGCGTCAGGTGTGGTGGGAGCGTGTCGGCGCGAAAATCGCTTCAGGAGCGGCGAGGCCGCATGACAACAGCCGCGATCCGGATCGCCGTCTGGTGCTCGGCTATGTCTCGTCGGATTTCAACGCGCATTCGGCCGCGTTGATTTTCAAGCCGGTCCTCCAACACCATGACCGGGCACAGTTCGAGGTCGTGTGCTACGCCTGCTCGTCGAAAGTGGATGCGACGACCGGCGAATTCCAGGGGATCGCCGATCGCTGGCGCGACGCCTCGCAATGGACCGAAGATCGCCTCGCCGCCGAGATCCGCGCCGACGGCGTCGATATCCTGATCGACCTGTCCGGCCATACCCGAGGCAACCGCCTCGGCGTGTTTGCGCGCAAGCCGGCACCCGTCCAGGTGCATGGCTGGGGCCACGGCACCGGCACCGGGCTGCCGACGATCGATTATCTGTTCTCGGACCCGGTCGCGATTCCCCTAGAAGTTCGGCATCTCTTTGCCGAGACCGTTGTCGACCTGCCGTGCTTCGTGACGCTGGCGTCGCTGCCGACCGAGATTCCGCGGGCACCAACGCCGGCGATCTCGAACGGGTTCGTCACGTTCGGCGTCTTCAACCGCGTCAGCAAGATTTCGGACGAGGCTGCGCAAGTCTGGTCCAGGATTCTCGAGCGGGTGCCGGGTTCGCGACTGCTGGTCAAGGACGTCGCGCTGGACGACCAGCTGGTCCGCGAGAACTTGCTGGCCCGGTTCGAGGCTTGCGGATTGCCGGCCGAACGCGTCGATATGCTCGGTGCCACCTCGCGAAGCGAACATCTGGCATCGTTCAATCGCGTCGATATCTGCCTCGACCCGTTCCCGCAGAATGGCGGTGTCAGCACTTGGGAAGCCTTGCAGATGGGCGTGCCGGTGGTGGCGAAGCTCGGCAACAGCCTGCCCAGCCGTGCTGCCGGCTCCATCCTCACGGCGCTTGGCCTGCCGGACTGGGTCACGGACAGTCATGAGGCGTATATCGAAATCGCGACGAGCCGAGGTTCTGAGATCAGCGAGCTCGACAGGTTGCGCCGCGAACTGCCCGACAAGATCCGGTCCGCAGCCGCCAGCAACCCCGTCTCATACGGGCGAGCGGTCGACGAGGCCTATCGCGCGATGTGGAGACGCTATTGCAGCGACGGCGCCTGATCGCCCCTCAGGCGATCCCGGGAATAGTGCGTTCGTCCGACGAGCTGCAACGGAGAGCGTGCCTACCTTCCGCGCGCGATCATGGAGAGATGGTGGGCACGGCGCTTAAGCGCCTTTGCCCACCGTACGAAACCGGTGTTCGTCTCAATGCAGCCGGAACACGCCATCCACGGCGCGCAGTTCGGCCGGCTTGATCAGCTTGGAGTGCGCGACGGTAACCGAATGGAGGGGACCGTCGAGCTTTTCCTGCCAGAAGGCCAGGAAATCCTTCAGCGCCGGGAATTTCGGAAACATGTCGTAGTTCTGCCAGACGTAGGTCTGGAGCAGCGAGGGATGATCCGGCATCCGGTAGAGGATTTGCGCCGTCGTCAGCCCGTAACCTAAAAGCTGTTTCCGAAAGTCCTCGGAAACGCCCCCACTCCGCACGCCCATGCCAACCTCCTTTGCAGGAGCGCATTCAAGGGGCGGCCTGGTCGGTGTGCGCCTTACGAGCCACCCGGTACTGATGCGCTCACATGAGAGAAATGTGACGCAAACTGACAACCCATCTCAAGCCCAAAAGTTTAACAAGCTGTTGAAATTCAATGCGTTAGCAGCAGAGGCGGCACCGTGCTAATACGGGCCCGGCCTCGGTTAACGATGGAAAAGAGATTCTGGCAGTCCGCGCTTCCGGGTGCTGATTTTTCTGCTAGAAGCCCTTGCTCCCGCAAAATTCCTGTCCTATTTCAGCTTCGCTCGTGCTAGCACTCGCGGGCATCGACTGCTAACATCCCTTGAAACATCAATCTGAGCAAATGCTTAGGAGGACTGCATGAAATTCCGTCCGCTTCACGACCGCGTCGTGGTCAAGCGCATCGACGCAGAAGAGAAGACCGCTGGCGGCATCATCATTCCCGACACGGCCAAGGAAAAGCCCTCGCAGGGCGAAGTCGTCGCCGTCGGCCCCGGTGGCCGCGACGAAGCCGGCAAGCTGATCCCGATCGACCTGAAGGTCGGCGACCGCGTGCTGTTCGGCAAGTGGTCCGGCACCGAAGTCAAGATCGACAGCGTCGATCTGCTGATCATGAAGGAAAGCGACATCATGGGCGTTCTCGACGTCCCCGCTTCCAAGAAGAAGGCGGCCTAAGAGCCTCTTTCCCTCCAGTCAAACATTATCCAAGGAAAATTCCAGATGGCAGCCAAAGAAGTCAAATTCTCGGTTGAAGCGCGCGACAAGATGCTGCGCGGCGTCGACGTTCTCGCCAACGCGGTGAAGGTCACGCTCGGCCCGAAGGGTCGCAACGTCGTGCTCGACAAGTCGTTCGGCGCTCCCCGCATCACCAAGGACGGCGTCACCGTCGCCAAGGAGATCGAGCTCGAGGACAAGTTCGAGAACATGGGCGCGCAGATGGTGCGCGAAGTCGCCTCCAAGTCCGCTGACGCGGCCGGCGACGGCACCACCACCGCCACCGTGCTGGCCCAGGCGATCGTGAAGGAAGGCGCCAAGTCGGTTGCCGCCGGCATGAACCCGATGGACCTGAAGCGCGGTATCGACCTCGCGGTCGAAGCCGTGGTTGCGGACCTCCAGAAGAACTCCAAGAAGGTCACCTCGAACGACGAGATCGCCCAGGTCGGCACCATCTCGGCGAACGGCGACCAGGAGATCGGCAAGTTCCTCTCCGACGCCATGAAGAAGGTCGGCAACGAGGGTGTCATCACCGTCGAGGAAGCCAAGTCGCTCGAGACCGAGCTCGACGTCGTCGAGGGCATGCAGTTCGACCGCGGCTACATCTCGCCCTACTTCGTCACCAACGCCGACAAGATGCGCGTTGAGATGGACGACGCCTACATCCTCATCAACGAGAAGAAGCTCTCCTCGCTGAACGAGCTGCTGCCGCTGCTCGAGGCCGTGGTGCAGACCGGCAAGCCGCTGGTGATCGTCGCCGAGGACGTCGAAGGCGAAGCCCTCGCGACCCTGGTCGTGAACCGCCTGCGCGGCGGCCTGAAGGTCGCGGCCGTCAAGGCTCCGGGCTTCGGCGATCGCCGCAAGGCCATGCTGCAGGACATCGCGATCCTGACCGGCGGCCAGGCGATCTCGGAAGATCTCGGCATCAAGCTCGAGAACGTCACGCTCAACATGCTCGGTCGCGCCAAGAAGGTGATGATCGACAAGGAGAACACCACGATCGTCAACGGCGCCGGCAAGAAGGCCGACATCGAGGCGCGCGTGGCCCAGATCAAGGCGCAGATCGAGGAGACCAC